>JAVVPO010000023.1:0-30044 GCA_036655715.1 Cellulosilyticaceae bacterium
GCATAACTCAGCTGGGAGAGTATCACCTCGACAAGGTGGGAGTCGCAGGTTCGAGTCCTGTTGCTTCCATTTTTTATGCAAAAAATAATAAAAGTACACAGGAGGAAAAGTATGTTACATACTATAGTAAATCTAAATGAAGCATTTACTGAATTAAAAGGAGATCAAGGTGTTTTACACACGTACATTCCTGATAACAGTGAAGAAATTGAAATAGGTAGAAAAAGACCGAGTATAGTCGTTTGTCCAGGTGGTGGTTATAGAAGGACTTCAGATAGAGAAGCCGAGCCTATTGCATTACGCTTTATGGCAGAAGGTTATAATGTGTTTGTTCTAAGATATAGTGTGGCACCTAATAGGTACCCAACTCAATTACTTGAGTTATCAGCAGCTGTAGCATACATTCGTAGAAATGCAGAAGCATTCCACGTAGATGTAAATAATATCGCGGTATGTGGATTTTCGGCAGGTGGGCACTTAGCAGGTAGCTTAGGCGTGCTTTGGCAAGAGCCTTTTATTGCAGAAACATTAAAGTTAGAAGAAGGGGAAAATAGACCAAACAAACTTATTCTATCTTACCCAGTTATAACAGGAGGGAAATTTGCTCATAAAGGATCTTTTGATAATCTGTTAGGAGAAGGTGCTTCAGAGGAAGCTAGAGCTAAATTATCTTTAGAAAACCTAGTAGGACCACTTACACCGCCAACTTTCA
Organism: Cellulosilyticaceae bacterium; assembly: GCA_036655715.1. Taxonomy (GTDB): domain Bacteria; phylum Bacillota; class Clostridia; order Lachnospirales; family Cellulosilyticaceae; genus JAVVPO01. The sequence continues at coordinate 713 of JAVVPO010000023.1, forward strand.
TTTGGCATACTTACGAAGATTTAACAGTACCTATGAAAAACAGCTTGCTTTTTGCGGATGCGTTAGAAGCACAAAAAGTGCCTTTTGAATTACACATCTATGCTAAAGGTGGACATGGACTGAGTCTGTGTAATGAAAGCACAGCACTTCCAGATAAAGAGGACCTTATTAATCCTCAAACGGGTACATGGATTAAACTTGTTAACCTATGGTTAAGACACTTTTAAAAGCCAAATACAGAGAATATTTTTTCTCTAATATTTGGCTTTTTCCTATTTTGTAGTTATCTGAGGTTGTGGTGAATAAAGGTATAAAATACAGCTGTTTTAAAAATGTAATAATATAAGGAAGCAATGTTGACGGTATAAATATTGCCCTCTATAATAGGGTTAAAGTTAACAGAATAAACAGAGGTTTATATAGAGGATGTGAGAACATGATACAATACGATGTAGTGGTAATGGGTGCAGGTCTTGGTGGTTTAATCTCAGCACTTAGTTTGGCAAAAGCTGGGAAGAAAGTAGCAGTTATAGAAAAACATTTTAAAGTAGGTGGCTATGCAACTGACTTTATCCGAAAAGATAAAGAAAATAGAACTTATATATTTGATGTAGCATTACATGGGATAGGGGATTTGCATAAAGGAAGGAGCCTTTACAATTGCCTTGAAGCCCTAGAGCTGACTGAAGAATTAAATTTTTTAAGAAAAAAGGAAACATCAACTATTCTTTGCTCTAAGGGTGAAATAGATATTCCAGATGATTTTGATGAATATAAAAAGGTATTAATGAATTTATTCCCAGAAAATAGAAGGGATATACAGGCTTTATTTGATGCTATTTGGGACTTAGAAGAGGATATGAATGCTGTTTATCAAAAGAAAAAGGCGCCTAAATATATTAATGACTATGGGAAGATAACTTTATATGAATTTCTAAAAAGATATACGGATAATGAGGAATTAATAGAAACCTTTTCATATCTATGGTTATATTATGGGCTACCATGTAAAGCATTAAATGCCTATTACTACTTAATGCCATGGTTATCCTATCATATAGGAGGGACATATTATATAGAAGGCGGATCTCAAAAATTAAGTAATAGAATAGCTGAAAAAATTAAGGTTTACGGCGGAGAGATTATTTTATCTCATGAAGTGGTACAAGTGGAACTAAGTGAGAATAAGGTATCCAAGATAGTGACTAAAAAAGGAGCTGTCATTGAAGGTGAAAATTATATTATAAATGGTGATCCAAATGTACTGTTATCATTAGTCAGTAATCCAAATAATAACCTAGTAAAATATAAGGAAAAGCTTGATGGTCTAGAAGTGGGGACAAGCTTAAGTCAATTGTATATAGGACTTGACTGTTTACCATGTGCAGTAGGCATTGAGAAATCAGATTACTTTGTAATGGAAAATGAGGGTGAAGTAGATTGGCAACACATCAATCAAGGTGAATTTGAAAAAATGGGATTTGGTATTACAAATTATAACCAGATGGATAAAAGCCTCAATAAAGAAGTTGGGGTGATATGTATCACTATAGGGGATAATATAAAGAATTGGCCAGAAAGAACGGATAAGGAATATAAAGTCAAAAAAGAAGAAGTGACTCGTATACTACTTAAAAAATTATACAAATATTTTCCAAAGGTAGAGGGGCATGTTACCCTCACAGAGCTTGGAACACCTCAGACTATGAAGAGATATACTAATAACTCAAAAGGGGCGGTATATGGGTGGGCCCAAAATACTAGCCAGGGTGCTTTTGATAGGTTAGCCCTCAAGACCCCTTTGGATAATTTATATCTTGCAGGAAGCTGGAGCCAACCAGGTGGTGGTTTTCAAGGGGCTATTTTAAGTGGATATGACTGTAGTAAACTCTTGTTGAAAAATGAAAAAAATAAGGTGAGTAGTTCAGAGAAGCGTACTGATTATGAACCTGACATGCCAATTAATGCTTTTATGGTTGGAATGGTAGCTGGATTTAATAAGGAACTTTCAAAAGGAATCGCTCAAGTCTATCAATTTATTTTTGATGAAAAAGATGTATTTTATATAGAGGTAAAAAACGAAAAAGCTAAATTATACAATGGAAAAGAACCTATGAAAGCAGATATAGTCGTAAAAACAAGTTATGTAACTTGGTATCAAATAGGACAAGGAATCATTGAAGGGGAAGATGCTTTAAGGTCAGGCGACTTAAAGATAGAGGGAGACATTGAGGTATTTATGAATATCCCTATGTTGTTCAAGGAAAAACAAGAGGAAAAAACACTAGAGAAGCAATTGTTTAATGGCAGTATATATCTTACCCTCACCATGATCCCTTGGATTTTTTATTGGGCAGGCAGAGAGTTTTTGAGTAACGAAATCATCTCACTGGTTGGGGTTGTGGCCACGGTGCTGATAATGCTGGTGATTAAACCGAAGAGTTTTAAAGAGGCTACAAAGTTAGAAGGTGTTACGTTAGTGGCGTTCTCACTTTATGGGACGATGCCACATGTTGTGCCGGAGATTTATAGTACCTTGCAGCCTTATATGATGGATGTTATATTTATAGCAACTTGGGTGATAAGTGCCTTTAGTAAAGTGCCACTTACGGCTGAGTATTCTAAATATACGTTTAAAGAATCTATGGTAAGAACTAAGCTGTTCCAAATGATGAATAAACATATTACCCTTATGTGGAGTTTGATTTTTATCATTCAGGCAATCATCATCCACATCATACATTCTCCAATTAAGAACATGGTTTATATCTTAGTAGTGGTAGGCATTGTAATATCAGAGAAATACCCTAAATATAAGTTAACGCATATATAAATAGTTAAAGCCAAACTTGGAGTCTTATGAACTCAAGTTTGGCTTTTTTGTTGTTCTTTATAATTATATTAATTCTTTCATCTCACTAATAAGCCCTTCAAACACTTTAAGTGCTTCTTCGATAGGCTGACTAGAACTCATATCTACTCCTGCAATCTTAAGTAAATCGATAGGGTCTTTGGAAGAACCACCACTTAAGAAGGTTTTGTAATCAGCTACGGCTGTGTCACCTTCAGTTAAGATACGGTTAGAAAGTGCAATGGCAGCAGAGTAGCCTGTAGCGTATTGGTACACATAGAATGGTGTGTAGAAGTGTGGAATGCGTGCCCACTCTAAAGCAATTTCAGGATCTACGCACATAGCATCGCCGTGGTAAGCTTTGACTAACTTGTAGTATGTCTCAGAAAGTACATCAGCTGTAAGTGTCATACCCTTTGCAGCTATATTGTGTACTTCTTTCTCAAAATCTGCAAACATGGTTTGTCTATAAAGAGTTGTTCTAAACTGCTCCATAAAGTAGTTTACAAGATATTTGCGGTAATTTTCATCCTTTGTCGTCTTAAGAAGGTGTTGCATGAGTAAAGCTTCATTAACAGTAGAAGCAACTTCCGCTACAAAGATGCAGTAATCTGCATAAGGATAAGGCTGTGTATGGGAAGTTAAATAGCTATGAAGGGCATGTCCCATCTCATGAGCAAGAGTAAACATATTGTTGACATTGTCTACGTAGTTCATAAGGACGAATGGATGAGGCGCATCATAAGTACCCCATGAGTAAGCCCCACTACGCTTGCCTTCATTTTCATAGCGGTCAACCCATCTATTTTCGAAGCCTTCACGTACGATAGCTACATAATCTTCGCCTAGAGGTGTGAGGGCTTCTAGGATAATCTCACAAGCTTCTTCATAAGAAATTTTTTTCTCAAACTGATTTACCATAGGTACAAATAAGTCATACATATGAAGCTCAGATACGCCTAGCATTTCTTTGCGAAGAGCAACATAGTCATGCATTAGATTTAAGTTACTGTTAACTGTACTGATAAGGTTGTTGTAAACATCAATTGGAATATTGTTGGCACTTAAAGCTCTGTGCATAGGAGATTCAAACCTTTTGGTACGAGAGAAAAGACCATATTGCTTAACATTAGATGAAAAAATAGTAGCAATAGTGTTTTTGAAACTACCATAAGTATTGTAAACTGCCTTAAAAGCTTCCTTGCGTACACGTACATCTTTGCTTTCTAAAAGCTGGATAAAACGGCCGTGTGTAATTTGAACATCATGACCTTCACTATCTTTAATAGTAGGGAATTTGATATCTGCATTGTTTAGCATAGCGTAAATATTGCTAGGGGCATTGGCTACCTCGGCAAATTGTGAAAGTAAGTTTTCTGTTTCGCTATCTAAAATATGTTCTTTTTGACGAAGAATCTCTGATAAGTATCTTGTATAGAGTTTCAAACCATCATTTTCAGTAAGAAGAGCCTCGGCTTCTTCTTCAGTTAGTTCGCTAAGCTCTGGTTCGATAAATGAAACAGCTGAACCAAATTCAATCAGTAGTGCTTCGCTACGACTAGCTAAATCTTGATAAAATGAGTTATTACTATCTTGATGAAGTCTCATGTGAGAATAGGTGTAGATTTTACTAGCTAATGAAGAAAGTTTATCAGACTTTTCAAGTACTTCAAATAAAGTAGCTGCTGAAGAAGCCACTTGTCCTTTATAAGGAAGCATTGCTTTTAAATCTTCTTTAACCCTCTTGATAGATTCTTCTACTAGAGTATCATTTTCGAAAATATCTTCTAATTTCCAAGTGTCAGATGTTTGTACATCTTTTCTTTTAAGTAAAGTATGTTGTGGCATAAAAAATCTCCTTTCAAAATTTAACATAATATGCTAATAGTATACTACTTTTTTGATAAAAAAATGAGATAAAATAAAATATAATTATTTTGATATTTTGGAACTACTTTGTTATACTACAACATAAGAATAGATAAACGGCAAGAGGATGTCTTAAAAAAGATAAAAGGATTTAGGATAGGAGAGAAGTGGATGAAAATTTATATAAGTGCAGATATTGAAGGGGTTACAGGGGTATCAACATGGAGAGAAGCCGCTGATGTGGGGTTATTTGAATCACGTGAGCAGATGACAAGAGAAGTAGCTGCGGCATGTGAGGGCGCATTAGAAGCTGGGGCGACAGAGATTATTATAAAAGATGCCCATGGAGAAGGGAAAAATCTGATCCATAGTATGTTGCCAAAAGAAGTGAAGATATTATCAGGATGGAGCAATCATCCTTATAATATGGTAGAAGGCATGAATGAAGACTTTGATGGGGTTATCTTTATTGGTTATCACAGTGATGCGCTTTCTAATGCATCACCTTTAGCACATACACTAAATCCTACTAAGATTAAAGGTGTTTGGTTAAATGAAGAACCTGCTAGTGAATTTACCATTCATGCACACGTAGCTAGTATGCTAGGGGTACCGACCTTAGCTGTAAGTGGTGATGGTGGACTCATTCGTAAAGTGAAGGAATTTGATGAGCAGATTCAAACAGTAGTGACGCAGGAAGGCTTTGGTGGTGGGATTATTAGTATCCATCCAGAAGTAAGCTGTGAAAAAATCAAACAAGCCATTAGCCAAAGTATAGCGAAGCTTGCAGATTATAAGCCACATCATATAGAAGCCTTTGAGATGAAAGTAGCCTTTAATCATCACGAAGATGCTTATAAATATTCATTCTACCCTGGGGCACAGCAAGTGGATCCCTTTACAGTAGTTTATACTGGTGAAGACTATATGGAGTTATTAACCTTCTTATTGTTTATTTAATAAAAGAGTCGGCAAAGCTAATTAAGAGAGAAGGAAGGATGAGAAGATGGCAAGTTTAGTGGCCTATCTAATTAATGTGGCAGGAAACTTAGGTTATATGGGAATTGTTTTCATAGTAGGGCTAGAATATGCTTGCTTTCCCATACCTAGCGAGGTCGTATTACCTTTTGTAGGTATAAGTGTAGTGGCAGGAGAATTTACATTTATAAGGGCGCTTATAGCCAGTATTATAGGGGGCTTGTTAGGCTCGCTTATCTGCTATGCCATAGGATTTAACGGCGGAGTGCCTCTGCTAGAATGGTCTAGTAAAAAATGGCCAAAGACCAAAAAGACTATTGTAGTACTGAATAAATGGTTTGCAAAGTATGGAAATATTGCGGTGCTACTTACTCGGGTATTTCCTTTGACACGTACGTATATTTCTATCTTGGCAGGAGCTGAGAAGCTAAGACTTGGTACCTTTATCGGGTATTCATTAGTAGGGATTGTAGCTTGGAATACTTTACTGATTAGCTTAGGCTATTTCCTTGGAGATAATCTAGCACTTATTGAGCAGATTGTGAGAAAGTATAGTGTAGCAGTAGGGATTTTAGCAGTTATTGGTATAGGTATTTTGGTACTCAGATATTTTAAAAAGAAAAATTAATATAGAAATATTGACTAAACTGGTCTAATCAACCTATAATAAACATAAAATTGGATACAAAGTATACGGGTTCCTTTATGCTAGCATAAAGGATTAAAAGGGAAGCTTGGGTGAAAATCCCACACAGTCCCGCTGCTGTAATTGAGGAGTATTATTTAAACATGTCACTATGAATAATGGGAAGGCAAAATAATGCGAGGATTCATAAGTCAGAAGACCTGCCAGTATAGGATGAAGTACTATGATTCTGCGCGGACGGGACAGGTAAGGTAAATATTTTTGAGAAGTCAAAAGTATTTAGACATGCATAGCGTCTTAGTAGCTATGCATGTTTTTTTATTGCCCAAATTCTGCATAGTCTATGGGGTGAAGAGGAATTAATTAGGAAGGTGTCAGAATGGAGCAATATATCTACAAGAATAATAAAAGATTAAAATATGGTTATACCACAGGGAGCTGTGCTGCTGCTGCTGCTAAAGCAGCTGCTTGGATGATACTTACTCAAGAAAAAGTAGAACAAGTAGAGCTAATGACACCTAAAGGCTTTGGACTGAGACTAAAAGTAGAAGATATTTGCCAAGAAAAAGAGTTTGTAAGCTGCAGCATTGTAAAAGATGGGGGAGATGATCCTGATGCAACCCATGGTATGAAAATCTATGCAAGGGTAAGCCAGATAGAAGAACCTATCATCACGGTAGATGGGGGAATCGGTATAGGTAGAGTGACAAAGGCGGGACTTAAATGTGCTATTGGTTGTGCAGCTATTAATCCGGTACCTTTGCAAATGATTAGAAATGAAGTGGAAAACGTAAGTAAAGAACTAGGCTATAAGCTAGGACTTCGGGTAGTGATTTATGCCCCAGAAGGTGAAGCACGTGCCGAAAAAACCTTTAATGGTAGGCTAGGCATTGTAGGGGGGATATCCATACTGGGGACATCTGGTATTGTAGAACCTATGAGTGAGCAGGCCATTGTTGATACAATCAAGATAGAACTTGATATGTTAAAAGCCAATGGACATGAAATCATTGCTATTGCACCTGGGAATTATGGCATGGGATTTATGAAAGACTCGCTAGATTTAGAAGGCGTACCTCTTGTGAAGTATAGTAATTTCTTGGGTGAGACCCTGGATTATATTACGCATTTAGCATTTGAAAGAGTACTACTAGTAGGGCATGTAGGTAAGATGGTTAAAGTGGCAGCAGGGGTAATGAATACCCATTCTAAGTATGCAGATGCAAGGCTTGAAGTATTGGGTGTGCATACAGCGATGCAAGGATATGGTGGTGAAATAATCAAAGAGATTATGGCATCTACCACAACAGATGAAGCAATAAGGATTATTAAGGCGCTAGAAGAGAGTGAATATATTCTGGGCAGTATTATGGATAAGATTAAGTTTCATATAGATTATAGGACAAAGCAAAAAGTAGCTATAGCTATTGTAATGTTTTCAGAAGTACATGGTTTACTAAGTACAACAAAAAATGTTAAAGCTTATATGAATGAATTAAAAGGAGTGAGATAGATGAAGGGGATACTTTATGGTGTAGGTGTAGGTCCAGGGGACCCTCAGCTTATGACGTACAAGGCAGTAGAAGTTATTAAAAAATGTAAAGTTATTGCGGTACCTAAATCAGGGGATACAGAGCAAGTGGCGCTGCGTATTGCAAAAGAGCATATAGAGGATCAACTCATAGTAGATTGTTATATGCCTATGATAAGAGATCAAGAAGCACTTGATAAACAGCATGATAATGTAGCTAAGGAGATCAAGCATTATCTGGATGAGGGAATGGATGTGGCTTTCTTGACTTTAGGAGATCCATCTATTTATTCCACTTACATTTATATTCATAAAAGGATTTTGAAGATGGGGTATGAAGCTCGGCTTATTCCAGGAGTCCCATCTATTTGCGCAGTAGCTGCAAAACTCAATGACTCTTTGTGTGAAGGAGGAGATTCACTTCATATTATTCCGGCTTCTTATAAAGAAGATTATCTTAAATTAGAGGGCACGAAAGTACTGATGAAAACAGGCCATGCTATTAAAAAAGTAAAAGAGTATCTAAAAGAAGAAGGTGTATATAACCAAGCTAAGATGGTAGAGTGCTGCGGCATGGCAACTGAAAAGATTCATCACTCTTTAGATAGTGTATCAGATGACGGCAAATATTTTTCGGTTATCGTAGTCAAGGAGGAAAAATAAGATGATTTATTTTGTAGGAGCAGGACCAGGAGACTTAGAACTTATTACGGTTAAAGGACAAAGATTATTACAAGAAGCTGACCTTATCATCTATGCAGGATCACTTGTAAATAGAGAACTACTTGAAAAGGCAAAGGAAGGCTGCACTATATTAGATAGTGCCAAGATGACATTAGAAGACGTTATTGCGGCCATGGTGTCTAGAGCGGAGCAAGACCAAACGATTGTGCGTCTACATACAGGAGACCCTAGTATTTATGGTGCGATTAGAGAGCAGATGGATGAACTAGATAAATACAGGTTAGCCTATGAAGTAGTCCCGGGCGTTAGTTCATTCTGCGGGGCAGCGGCAGCGCTAAAGGCAGAGTATACCTTACCAAATGTTAGTCAAACAGTTATTTTAACACGTATGGAAGGGCGAACGCCTGTACCACCTAAAGAAGATATCACCCTTTTGGCAAGTCACAATGCTACTATGGCAATCTTCCTTAGCGTAGGCATGGCAGAAGAATTAAGTCAGAGACTTATCAAAGGTGGCTACGCCGCCGACACCCCTATCGCCATCGTCTATAAGGCAACTTGGCCAGAGGAGAAAATTTATAGAGGAACGGTTAAGACACTACCTGAGGTAGTCAGTGGAAATCATATTACAAAGACAGCCCTTATATTAGTAGGAGACTTTTTGGGAGATGAGTATGAGCGGTCTCGTTTGTACGACCCTACATTTACCCATGAGTTTAGAGAGGCTTCTAAGTGAGAATAGCGGTGATTTCCTTTACCCTAAACGGGGCAAAAATTAATGCGGAAATCGTAAACGGCTTAAAAACGTATGGTAGAAAGAATAATCAAGATATTACAGAAATAGATAACCAAGACACTATAGAAGCCAATACGTTTAGGTTAGAAGGCGAACATGGCGTAGAGGGCTATCATCTTTCTAGAACTGCTGTGCCAAACTTAATACAAGTAAATACCTCACTAAAAGAATGGACGGAAAAAGCTTTTGCAACCAGTCAGGCCATCATCTTCATAGGTGCAACAGGTATTGCAGTAAGAGCCATTGCACCTTTTATTAGGTCAAAAGATGTAGACCCTGCCGTTATCGTACTAGACGACCAAGGAGAGTATGTCATCTCGCTCTTATCTGGGCATATAGGCGGAGCCAATGAACTGACAAGAGAAGTAGCAAAACTTGTAGAGGGAAGACCTGTTATCTCTACGGCGACAGATGGGCATAAGGTCTTTGCAGTAGATGAATGGGCAAAAAAATCAGATTTAGTCATTAAAGAAATTTCGCATATTAAGTATGTTTCTTCTGCTTTTCTAAATGGGGAAAAGGTAGGGTTATCTACTCCTTTTTCTATAGCAAGCAGATTGCCTGCAAATATGACAATAGAAAAGGCAGAAATAGGTGTAGTGATTGATCTAAGTGGCAAATCCAATCCTTTCACCTATACGTTACACCTGATTCCTCAGATCCTGACACTTGGTATAGGATGCAAGAGGGGGACATCTAGAGACGCTATAGAAGAACTAGTAGGGATGTATCTCGAAGAAATGAGTATAGATAGGCAGGCCATAAGAAATGTTGCTACGATTGATCTTAAAAAGGATGAAGAAGGATTACTAAGTTTTTGTGAAAAATACAATAAGCCTTTAAAGATTTACACAAGCGAGGAACTTAAAGCTGTTGCTGGAGATTTTACACCTTCAGCCTTTGTCAAAAGCATTACAGGTGTAGAAAATGTATGTGAAAGAGCCGCAGTACTTGGAAGCGGATGTGGGGAACTATTGCTTAGAAAAAGTAGCCTAAACGGAGTGACACTAGCTATAGCTCAAACAGCGTATAAAATTAATTTTGATAAATAGGGGAGAATGCTATGAAAGTATATGTAGTAGGATTAGGGCCAGGTGGGCTAGACCAAATCACGCCGAAGGCGTTAGAGATATTAGAAACTTGTGATGTGATTGCAGGGTATCATGTTTATGTGGATTTAATCAAAGAACGATTTAGCCATAAAGAGTTTTTGGTTACAGCTATGACACAGGAAGTGACAAGATGCCAAATGGCTATAGATGAAGCTTTGAAAGGAAAAACAGTAGCTATGGTCTCTAGCGGCGATGCTGGGGTCTATGGTATGGCAGGAGTTATGCATGAGGTAGCCAAACAGCATCTAGAGCTTGAAGTAGAAGTAATCCCGGGGATTACAGCAGCTTGCTCTGGAGCGGCTCTAATGGGAGCGCCGCTTATCCATGACTTTGCAGTTATTAGCCTAAGTGATTTACTAACCCCTTGGGAAAAAATCGAAAAACGTGTAGAAGGTGCTGCTTTAGCAGACTTTGTCATCTGTCTTTACAATCCATCTAGTAAAAAAAGACATGATTACTTAAAAAAAGCTTGTGATTTAATGCTTAAGCACAAAAGCCAAGAGACGCCATGCGGCTATGCACAGCATATAGGAAGAGAAGGTGAAACCTATAGCCTTTGTACACTCGCTGAGCTAAGGGATACCACAGTGGATATGTTTACAACAGTGATAGTCGGCAATAGTCAAACGCAAATCATCAAAGGGAAACTAGTTACTCCAAGAGGCTATAGAGAAGTCCATGACAAATAAAAAGATACTTTTATTTGCAGGAACTACAGAAGGCCGAATGATTGCAAAGTTGCTGAGTCAGGCGGCGTTTCAAACGATTGTGAGTGTCGCAACAGAATATGGAGAAAGCTTGATAGAAAAAGCAGATAACCTAAAGATTATAAGCGGTAGGTTAGATAAGGCTGAGATGAAAAACCTTATTGAAAACAAACACATTCATTTAGTTATTGATGCAACCCATCCTTATGCAGTGATTGTCACTCAGAATATGAGAGAAGTTTGCCAAGAGGTAAATATAGAATACCTAAGAATCGTTAGGCCGCCAAGTGAAGAATCAGATGTACGATCTTTTCATTCTTTAGAAGAAACCATAGACTTTCTAAATGAAACACAAGGCGCTGTGCTTTTAACGACAGGAAGCAAAGATTTGGAGGCTTTTACAAGAATCACAGATTATGAAGAACGACTTTATCCTCGTGTGTTACCTATGGCAAAGACTCTTGAAAACGCCCTAGCTATGGGGTACAAGAGTAGCCATATGATTTGTATGCAAGGACCTTTTTCCTATGAACTGAATAGGGCAATGCTTAAACAGCTACAGATAAAGTATATGGTGACCAAGGATTCCGGGGACGCGGGAGGCTCACAAGATAAATTAAAAGCAGCAAGAGACGCAGGTGTAATCGTGCTACTCATTGCAAGGCCACAGGTGGAGCAGGGCTATACCGTGGAAGAAGTAATTAAAAAACTAGATTTAAAACTAGGCGGCCAAGAGCTATAGGAAGATAAGTGAATGGAGAAAGGAGGAAAGAAATGCCCAAACTATATATTATTGGAACAGGTCCAGGTAACAAGGATTTACTAACAGCAAGGGCCAAACAGACCATTGAAGAATGTGATGTCTTATTAGGCGGGGCTAGAATGCTTGAGATATATCAAGACGCATCACAAATAAGTATTCCATGTATGACACATGAAATATGTGAGAGGATTAAAGAACAAGACCTAGGGCATCAGATAGGGGTTTTAGCTTCTGGAGATGTAGGTTTTTATAGTATTACAAAGCTGATACAAAGAGAGCTTGCCGGTCTCTATGAGATAGAAGAAATAAGCGGTATTAGTTCCATGCAGTACTTCTGCGCAAAGATTCATGAATCTTATGAGCATATTTGCCTAGCGAGTATGCATGGCAGAGAGAATCCTATTGTAGGGAAGGTGCTAACGCATCAGAAGGTCTTTAGTCTGACTGGCGGGAAATACCCAGCTCACGAGATTTGCCGGATACTTTGTGAAAATGGGCTAGGCGATACTAAGGTGACTATAGGAGAGAACCTATCTTATGAGCATGAAAGAATAGCAAGAGGGAGTGCGTATGAGTTAGCTACGGAAACTTTTGCTGACTTAGCAGTGATGCTGATAGAAAATCCTGCCTATGAAGCAAGAACCGTAGTGACGCCGGGACTTGCTGATGAAGCCTTTATCCGTGGCAAGGTGCCTATGACCAAGCAAGAAGTGCGGGTGGTGTCTTTGGCAAAGATGCAGATTGCCTCTTCTGATATTATCTACGATATAGGTGCAGGTACAGGTTCTGTAGCTATAGAAATGGCCCTTCAAGCGAGAGAAGGCAAAGTATATGCCATTGAAAAAAACTCAGAAGGCATAGAACTTATCAAACAAAATAGCAAAAAGTTTAAAGTGCAAAATATAGAAGTGGTAGAAGCAAACTTCCCAGGTCAGATAGAGACACTCCCTCGGCCAGATAAAGTGTTTATCGGAGGAAGTGGTGGCAACTTAGATGAGATGATAGGTAAACTGCTTAAGCTAAATCCTCACTTACATATGGTGGTAAATGCCATTACTTTGGAGACTTTAGGAGAAGTGGTAAACTGTGCGAAAAAGTATGAGTTAACTTTAGATATGGTGCAGCTTGCCGTAGCAAATAGCAAGAATATAGGAGCTTACCATATGATGATGGGGCAAAATCCTATTTTTATTATAACGATGGGTGGTAAAAAAGATGAGCAATAGACCAAGGATAATGATAGCAGCAACAGGGAGTGGGGCAGGTAAGACAACAGTAACCTGCGCACTTCTTAAAGCGTTAAGAAAACAAAAGATAAAGGCGGTGTCCTTTAAGTGTGGACCCGATTACATAGACCCTATGTTTCATAGAGAAGTACTAGGGACACCCTCACGCAATCTAGATTTATTTATGCTAGGGGAGAATACCTGTAAGCATTTACTTTACCAAAATAGTCAAGAAACAGACCTTTCTGTGATTGAAGGGGTAATGGGCTTTTATGATGGGATAGGCAAGGGCTGGCAGGGAAGTAGCTATGAACTGTCTGAGAAGACAAAGACCCCTGTAGTTCTTGTAGTGAGCTGCTCGGGGATGGGGTTTTCAGTAGTTCCTCTTATTAAAGGTTACCTAGAGCTAGAGAAAAATAATATACAAGGTGTTATCTTAAATCATACAAGTAAGATGATGTATGAGTATTATAAGTCCATGATAGAGGAACATCTACCTATTAAGGCCATGGGATATCTACCAAACCTTCCAGAATGTAATCTAGAAAGTAGACATCTTGGACTCATTACAGCCAAAGAGGTAGAGGCATTAGAAGAAAAAATGGATAGGCTTGGCGAAGTGGCCTGCGAGACCTTGGATATACAAGGGATTATGGCGCTAGGACAACAAAGTCAGCCTTTAAGTTTTGAATCTCCTGAAATAGAGCCAGTAGGAACAAGCATACGTGTAGGGATTGCAAAGGATAGAGCGTTTTCATTTTATTACCAAGATAATCTAGAACTTTTAGAAAAACTAGGGATAGAACTTGTGCCTTTTTCTCCTATGTTAGATCCGGAACTACCAGAAAATCTAGATGGACTCTTATTAGGCGGCGGTTACCCAGAAGTTTATGCCCAGGAGCTAGCTAGCAACCAGACCATGAAAAAGAGCATACATAAGGCAATAAGTGGCGGACTACCTTGTCATGCAGAATGTGGAGGCTTTATGTATCTTCAACAAAAGCTGACAACGCTAGAAGGCAAGAGCTATGAAATGGTAGGGTATCTACCAGGCGAAGCAGCCATGACAAAGGGGCTTCAAAGATTTGGCTATATCACCTTGCGTGCCAATGAGGATACGATGTTAGCTAAGGCTGGAGATATGATACAGGCTCATGAATTCCACTACTCAGATTCTACGGCGAATGGAAAGAGCTTTGAAGCAATCAAACCACTAAGCACAAAGACATGGGAATGTATGATGGCAACGACAAGTATGGTAGCGGGTTATCCCCACATCCATTTTTATAGTAATATAACATTTGCTGAAAATTTTGCTAAAAAGTGTCTAGATTTTAAAAATACAAAGTAAATTAAAGGAGGGTCAAATGGAAATTAAACATTTACTACCTAATGAAATAGAAAAAACAAGTTTTAGTATCATAGAAAAGGAACTAGGGGATAGAATACTAGACCCTATGCAGGCTCCTGTTATCAAAAGAGTTATCCATACAACAGCAGATTTTGAGTATGTGGAGAATCTATGCTTTTCTAAAGAAGCAGTAGAAAAAGCAATACACGCCTTCAAAGAGGGAGCGTGTATTGTGACAGATACACAAATGGTCAAAGCAGGCATCAACAAAGGAACCCTTGAAAAATTTGGGGGAGAAGTATACTGCTTTATTGGTGATGACGATGTCAAAGACCAAGCTATCACAAAAGGAACAACAAGAGCTGCTATATCTATGGAAAAAGCGGCTCTTGTTGAGAAGCCTTTAATTATTGCTGTAGGCAATGCACCAACAGCCCTTATTAAGCTAGAGGAACTGATTAAAGCTGGTAAGATAAAGCCAGAGCTGATTATTGGCGTGCCCGTTGGATTTGTCAATGTGGTAGAATCCAAAGAACTTATTTTGGCATTAGATATGCCTTATATCGTGGCAAAAGGTAGAAAAGGTGGAAGCAACGTAGCCGCTGCTATATGTAATGCATTGCTATACTTAGCAAGTGAAAGAAAGTTATAAAAAAGGAGCTAGATAAGAATGGACTTAATTATCCCTGCGGTTATCGTAGGATTTATTTTAGATTTAATATGCGGTGACCCCAGCTGGCTACCCCATCCTATTAGAGCTATAGGATGGCTGATTCAAAAAGGAGAAGCCCTCGTTAGACCTTTGCTACCTAAGAGTAAACAAGGAGAGAGAATTGGGGGGACACTTCTTGCTATAGGTGTGATTGGCATAGCTTTTGTAGTACCTTATTACTTATTAAAGGCATGCTATGGGATGCACCCTATACTAGGATTTGTGGTAGAAGTGGTGATGTGCTATCAGATTTTAGCAACTAAGTGCCTGCGGGATGAAAGTATGAAAGTGTATACAGCGCTGAAGTTGGGAGATCTTACAAAGGCAAGATACAATGTGTCTATGATTGTAGGAAGAGATACAGCGTCTCTAGATGAAGTGGGTGTGGCAAAAGCTACGATAGAAACAGTGGCTGAAAATACTTCAGATGGGATTATTGGGCCTTTAATGTTTTTTGTTATAGGCGGAGCGCCTTTGGGATTTGCTTATAAAGCTATTAATACACTAGATTCTATGATAGGCTATAAGAATGATAAATACCAATATTTTGGTACTTTTGGCGCAAGACTGGATGATGTAGCAAACTATATTCCGGCTAGAATCAGTGCCTATCTTATGATTTTAGGAAGTGTATTTTGCAAGATGGACAGAAAAGGGGCTTATCGTATGTATAAAAGAGATAGATACAATCACAAAAGTCCAAATAGTGCCCATACAGAAGCCACTTGCGCAGGGGCACTTGGTATACAATTAGCAGGAGATGCTTATTACTTTGGTGTGCTTCACAAAAAGCCGACGATAGGTGATGCAAAAAGATCCGTAGAAATAGAAGATATTAAAAGAACCAATGATTTGATGTATGCAACGTGCATATTAGGACTTGTCCTGTTTTGCCTTGCAAGAGCAGTAATCATTGGAATAATAATGTAGGTGAAATGATGAAATTAATACATGGTGGTGACATTTATTCAGCGGCTAAGCAAACAGGCTTAGCAAAGGAAGACTTACTAGATTTCTCAGCCAATCTCAATCCCTTAGGGATGGCACCTGGAGTGAAAAAAGCTATTGTAGACCAGATTGAGAGCTGCACATGCTATCCAGACCCGCTCTGTAGGGAATTAACGGAGGCATTAAGTAGATATCATGAGCTCCCAGGTGAAACGATACTTTGTGGCAATGGCGCCGCAGACATTATCTTTAGATTAATTTATGCCAAAAGGCCTAAGCGTGCTTTGGTCTTAGCACCTACCTTTGCCGAATATGCTATAGCTATGGAAGCTATAGAGACTGAAGTTGTAGAGTATTTACTAGAAGAAGCTGGTGGCTTTGAGGTGACAAAAGACATTTTAGAGGTTATAGATGAAAGTTTAGATATGCTTTTTATTTGCAATCCGAATAATCCAACAGGCAAAGTAGTTCCCCTAGAGCTTATGACTGAAATACTAGAAAAGTGTAAGGAGACAGGCACTTTACTTGTTGTAGATGAATGTTTTAATGAGTTTTTAGAAGATGAAGAGGCGTATTCTCTTATGCATTTAATAGAAGAAAACCCGCAGCTCTTTATCTTAAAAGCGTTTACAAAGATGTATGCTATAGCAGGGCTAAGACTTGGGTATGGACTAACTAGTAATCAAGATTTGATGGAGAAGATGTATCAATGCGCACAGGCTTGGTCTGTATCATCTATCGCACAAATAGCTGGAGTGGCGGCGCTTAAAGAAGAAGCTTATGTAAGAGAAACCAAGAAACTTATCAAAGAGCAAAGAGATTATTTGCAAAAAGCTTTAAAGACATTAGGGATGAAAGTTTATGGATCTAAAGCCAATTATATTTTCTTTAGATGTCCATTAAAGATAGATTTAAGAGAAAAAACAAAGGCTTATGGCATACTGATTAGAAGCTGTGATAACTATACAGGACTAGATAATAGTTTTTATAGAATAGCCGTGAAATCAGAAAAAGATAATAGAAGACTTATAGCTTGCTTAGAGCAAATTATGAAATAAGAGGTGAAGTATGACAAAAGCTATTATGGTTCAAGGGACAATGTCCAATTCAGGTAAAAGTTTTATAACAGCAGGACTCTGTAGAATTTTCAAACAAGATGGTTATAAGGTGGCACCTTTTAAATCACAAAATATGGCACTTAACTCCTTTATTACAGAAGAGGGACTAGAGATGGGACGTGCACAGGTGATGCAGGCGGAAGCCGCAGGCATTAAACCAGATGTACGTATGAATCCTATTTTATTAAAGCCAACAAGTGACAAAGGCTCACAAGTTATCTTGCATGGAGAAGTGTTAGGCAATGTATCAGCAAAAGATTACTTTACAAATAAAAAAGGCTTAGCAGAAGAAGTGATGAAAGCCTATAATCAACTAGCCGAAGACTTTGATATCATTGTCATTGAAGGTGCGGGTAGCCCAGCTGAAATCAACTTACAAAAAGATGATATTGTAAATATGGGTATGGCAGAGATGGCAAAGGCGCCAGTACTTCTTGTAGCAGACATTGATAGAGGTGGAGTGTTTGCCGCTATTGCAGGGACACTGATGCTTCAACCAGAAGAGCATAAGGACAAAATCAAGGCGACGATTATCAATAAGTTTAGAGGGGATGTGAACCTTCTAACACCAGGGCTTAAGATGATAGAAGATATTACTCATGTCCCAGTAGTGGGGGTATTACCTTTCTTAAAAGTAGAAGTAGATGATGAAGATAGCCTTTCTACCAAACTAGACCACGTAAAAGGTCCAGCCCTTATTGATATAGCTGTTATGAGATTGCCACGTTTGTCTAACTTTACAGATTTTAATCCTCTAGAGTTTATAGAAGGTGTGAATGTGCGATATGTACGTACAGTGCAAGAATTAAAAACACCAGATATGATTATTCTCCCAGGCACCAAAAATACCATTCATGACCTAATGTGGCTAAGGGAATCAGGGCTAGAAGCAAGTATCCTAAAGCATGCAGCTAAAGGGGGTGCTGTCTTTGGTATTTGCGGAGGGTATCAGATGCTGGGCGAAATGCTAGAAGATCCTCATGGCGTAGAAGGCGGCGGAAGTATTAGAGGGATGGGGTTACTTAAGACAAAAACTGTATTTGAAGAAGAAAAGACAAGAACACAAGTAGCGGGTAAGTTTAAGGAAGTGCAAGGCATTCTTTCACATTTAACGGGCAAAACCTTTGAGGGTTATGAAATCCACATGGGACAGACCACAGGCAGTGAAAAGCCCCTCACAACGTTAGAGACCATTTTAGGAGAAGTAGAAGAGAGGCATGATGGAGCGTACGCAGATAATGTGTATGGTTCTTATATTCATGGACTATTTGACCAAGAAGAAGTTGCAAAGGCAGTAGTTACATCTCTTCTAGCAGCCAAAGGACTAGAGTACAGTGATATTCAAGGTGTAGATATTGCCGCTTATAAAGAAGAGCAGTATGACAAACTAGCAGAAGGCCTAAGAGAGCATTTAGATATGAAGAAAATCTATGACATATTAGAGCAAGGACTCTAGGAGGTGAAAAAATGCAGATTACTTGGATAAGACATGGGCAAACGGAGGAAAATGTAAAAGGCACTTACTACGGGCAAAAAGAAGCTACTTTAACGCCAGAAGGTGTGAGACAAATCAAGTTGCTAAGACCCTTGGTAGAGGAGACTCTTACTATTTATATAAGCCCTAGCCAAAGAACTATAGATACAGCCAATATCCTATTTGGTCAAAACAGGCAGACTGGTGAAAAGGTAAAGGCTGTAACAGATGAAAGACTGGTAGAAAGAAATATGGGCAAGTGGGAAGGCTTAACTTACTCAGAAATTGAAAAGCAAGATCCCATAGCGTGTAAGGCATGGGAAGAAGATTGGATTAACTACACTTTGCCAGAAGGCGAAAGTGCAAGAAATCAATATGATAGAGTCAGTAGTTTTATCAAGATGATAGAAGAAAAAAAAGAAGATGCCACAGTTGTTGCCCATGCAGGGACGATTAGAATGGCAATAGCCTATATGCTAGGTGAAAACATTGAGTTATTCTGGAAGTTCAAGATAGATACAGGCGTGGTTGTAAAGACAGAGTGCGAGGATGGTTTCTGGTATATAGAATCTATCCGTAAGTCCAATTTCCAGGCTGTAGAACATTTGAAAAGGATAACAGGTGAGGTGATAAGTGAAACGAGTCACCAAGAGCCAAGCTCAACCATTGTCCTTGTAACAGGGGGAGTAAGAAGTGGCAAGAGTAAGTATGCTGAAAGTACTTTTTCAGATACAGATGATGTACTTTACTTAGCAACGGCTAAGATTATCGGAGAAGAAATGGCGATTCGTGTGAAAAAACATAGGGAATGGCGTAACCCTAAATGGGAGACACATGAAGGCTATAGAGACTTAGACAAAGTCATAGAGCAAACAGACAAAGCACATATTCTGCTAGACTGTGTAACAATTTTTACCTCGAACTTTATGTTTGAAGAAGAGATGCCTTTTGAGGATAGACCCCACGAGGAGCAAGAAACAGTTCTTCAAACTGTGCTAGAGCAAATGGATAGCCTTATGAAGGCTTGTAGAAAAACGGGCAAAAGACTTGTCTTAGTGACCAATGAAGTAGGGAATGGCATTGTACCAGCTTACGCACTTGGTAGGATTTATAGAGACTATATTGGGATTATCAATGTAGCCATTGCCAAAGAAGCGGATCAGGTATATGAAGTGAAATGCGGTTTGCCGATTAGATTGAAGTAAGAAGGGATATAACATGAGAGTGATACAGAATTTTATATTAGGATTGCAGTTTCTCACAAGAATTAATATAACGAAGAAAAGCATGCCTTGTGAAAAAGAGGATTTTAAGGGGGCTATGAATTTCTTTGTTGTCATAGGCCTTATAATAGGGGTATTGCAATATTTGACCTACTGTATCTTTAGCACTGTAGGGAATGAACTTTTTGGCGCTTTTATGGCGGCGCTTGCAGGGATTTACTTTACTGGAGGTATTCATCTAGATGGACTTGCTGATATCTTTGATGGTTTTGGTGCCAATGCAAGTCCTGAGCGTACACTAGATATTATGAAGGATAGTTGCTGTGGAACTTTTGGCGTAGTGGCCCTTATGGTAGATGTTCTTTTTCATGTGACTGCTTTTTACGCCCTCAAGGATTACCCTCTAGTGATTATCCTTATACCTATGGCTGGAAAACTTGGTATTTGTATACTTTGTAAACTAGGTGAAAATCTTAAACAAGGGTTAGGTGCTTTGTGGATTGAAAATATTGGGCCTATAGGATTGATGATTAACGTAGTCGTAGCAACTTTAGTCACATTCTTTGTATTAGGTGATATGATTCTGACAGTGATACTCATTGGGATAATAGCTATACAGGTTTATGGTTTAAATAAAAAGTATACGAATAAGCTTGGTAATTTGACGGGGGACTGTTTGGGGGCAACCAATCAGCTAGTGGAATGGTTGATACTCACTTACTTAATCATCCTATTCAATTAAGGAGGGAAGAAAATGACAAAGTTAGAAAAACTAAAAGACTATATAGGAGAGATTACGTTACCTGATTTGAAAGTAGGGAAAGAAATGGAAGCCTATATAGATGGGCTTACAAAACCAGTAGGTTCACTTGGTAGACTAGAAGAGATGGTGATTCAGCTAGCAGCAGTACAAGGCGGGCGTAAAATCGATATAGATAAAAAAGTCATCGTCATCATGTGTAGTGATAATGGTGTCTATGAAGAAGGCATCAGTGAGTGTCCACAAGAAGTGACAGCGCAGGTAACATATAACTTTACAAGAGGAATTACAGGAGTGAATCAGTTAGCAAGATTTGCTAAGTCTGACATACATATTGTAGATGTAGGCGTGAATGTAGACCTACATCATCCACAAATTCATAATAGAAAAATTAGCTATGGTACAGCCAATATGACCAAGGGTCCTGCGATGAGTTATGAGCAGGCACTAGAAGCTATTTGGATAGGTATTGAAGAAACGGAAAAGCTTATTGCAAAAGGCTACAATGTCGTAGGAACAGGCGAAATGGGAATTGGTAATACCACTACATCTGCGGCTGTGATTAGCTTGCTAACAGATACATCTGTCGAAAAAAGTGTTGGTAAAGGTTCAGGAGCAACAAGTCAGACATTTGAGCACAAGTTAGCAGCCATTAGCAAAGCCATAGCAATTAATAAGCCAGATGCGACAGATCCTATTGATGTAGTTGCTAAAGTCGGAGGATATGATTTGGCAGGTCTTGCAGGGGTATTTTTAGCTGCAGCAAAACATCAAAAAATAGTAGTTATTGATGGGGTTATCTCTGTAGCCGCAGCGCTGATAGCCTACAAACTTTGTGAGCAGTGTAAAGCTTATATGTTAGCTTCACATCTTTCACAAGAAATAGCTATGCAAGAAGCTTTAAAAGAAATGGGAATAAAAGCCCACTTTGATCTAGAGATGAGACTTGGAGAAGGCAGTGGATGCCCGATTATGTTTAACCTCATGGAAATGGCAAAGTATACTCTATTAGGTATGGGAACCTTTGAAGATGCAGGGGTAGATAAAGAAGCTTATATGAATATTTGGAAGTAAAAAGGAGAGTTTTCTTGGCCAGCAAGAAGACTCTCCTTTTAAATGTGGTGCGTCCAGCTAAGCTGGACTATGCTTGCAGGTGAAAGTCCTGTCTAGGTAATCGCCAAGGAGTCTAGTAACCAATCACCAGGCGTAACAGAAATGTTGGGTCTGAAGCGTGAGGGTAATGTATTCGAAAGAATGCTAGTGAAAATACAGGTTGTAACATTAAGTGAATTCTGCCGTATCGTTAAAAAGGACTCTTTTTTGAAAGAGACAAAGAGGAAGTCGAACCTTGCGCATAAGGGTGAAGACCATGGAAGATGCATAGAACTTGAAACAGCATCGAGGAATCCTTCGGTATAAGGGAAACGACATGTATTGAAAGTATAGTTTGGAACTGGAGAGACCCTCCCCCAACACTAGAATTTTTTTAGTAAAGAGAAAAGAGATATAAAACAAATAAAACCTCTTGAAGTATAGGCATATAATGTACTTTAAGAGGTTTTATTTGTTTTTATTTCTTTAGAAAATCCTTAGAATTACGCCTTATACTTATAAAAAAGGAGTGAAGAAAATGAAAAGTATCACACTAAGTAATGTAGTTAAAAAAGGATTTACTAATTTTGATTTAAAGGTAATAGCACTTATTTTAATGATAGGTGACCACCTTTATTATTTTTTTGGCTATACTGAAAAGATACCAGTACTGTTTTCGCAGGTAGGAAGACTTTCTGGATATATCTTTTTATTTGTTGTTTTAGAAGGATTTAAACATACGAGCAATCGAAAAAAATATGTATTACGTTTATATGGCTTGTCTGTTTTGATGGGATGTATGAATTACGGCATTATGACTATGGGGCTTATTAGAAAAGATGGGTTTTATCCAATGAATAATATTTTTGCAACGTTTACTTTATTAACTATTATTTGGCAAGGAATAGACTATCTAAAAGAAAGAAAAAAATTAAAAGGCATAGGATTTTTGAGCTTAGCTATTGTACCTAATTTATTAGCATTTCTTTTGCCGATGCATATGATGCCTATTTTAGGAGGCGTAATGACGACTGTATTACCATTGCCAATGTTTGTGGAAGGTGGTGTATTTTGGTTACTATCAGGTGTTATTTTATATGTATTTAAGGAGCATAAAAAGTTGCAGATGAGCTTGTTTGGTGTGTATACCTTATTGTGGACAATAGGATTACCTTTGTTTATGGGTATGGAGTTAAGTATAAGCAATTTGTTTTCAACTTATTATGAGTGGATGGGTATATTTGCAATCCCCATTTTAATTCTATACAATGGGGAAAGAGGAAAAAGTATGAAACGCTTTTTCTATATATTTTATCCAGCACATGTGTATATATTTTACTTTATTTCGTATGTGCTCATTTGATAAAGGAGGCATAGGGTGTGGCACGTATTCTCGTTGTAGATGATGAAGAAGAAATCTTGGGTCTTATTACTATGATTTTAAGAAAAGCTAACCATGAAGTAACAGCATTAACATCTTCTTATGAGGTCCTTGAGAGAGGCTTCAAGCAATATGAACTCATTTTACTAGATGTGATGATGCCGGGAATAGATGGCTTCGAACTATGCAAAAAAATAAGAGAACAAGTAGATGTACCTATTATTTTCATAACAGCAAAAAGTAGAGAAAATGATATTATGTATGGCTTAGGAATAGGTGCAGATGACTACTTAGTCAAGCCATTTGGAGCAGGTGAGTTACGTGCAAGAGTAGAGGCGCATCTAAGAAGAGAAAAAAGAGAAAAGAAATATGCCCTGCATTTAGGTGATATGCTGCTAAGTCTCTCTGGCAAGGAAATATTAGTGAGAGATGAAAAGGTAAGTTTGACTAAAAGTGAGTATCTGATTTGTGAATATCTTGCATGCAATAGAGGACAAGTATTTACGAAGGAAAATATCTATGAAAAAATATATGGATTTGATGGAGAAAGCGAGTTAAGTACCATTACTGTCCATATAAAAAATATCAGACAGAAGTTTAAGGCATATGACTTAACACCAATAGAAACAGTTTGGGGGATAGGTTATAAATGGATTTAAGGGAGCATTCACTAAAAAGTATTTTCATACAGTATTTTGTAACTGTTGCAATCGGCATCTTATTAGTGCTAATAATGGTTAGCATAAGCATAAACGTCTTAGTGGGAGTAGGAATTATTTTGCCAGCCAATAATGAGGAGAAAATTATTTATACATTAAAGGAACAGTTAGAAGGCAAAGAAATACTGATACCAGAAGACTTTGAACAGAAATGTAGCTATGCACTTTTCGATGTTACAAATCAACTTGTGCATACGAATATAAAAGAAATAAATGAACTAAAAGATTATATGGAAGGTAATAAGCCATTAGGAAAATACTATGTGACCATTCAGGCGCAAAATAATTATGCCATTCTAGAATATGAGTTAGTGGCGAGATACAGTAGCCCTTTTCTTCAAAGATACTTTCCTAGTGTAGAAGTTATACATGTGATTATTTTAATAAGTACAATACTAGTGGTGATTCTTATTATTTCCAATAGATACACAAGAAAGTTAAAACGTGCATTAGAGCCTCTTGAGAAGGCGGTAGCATTTATTGAAGAACAAAACCTAGACTTTGAAATAGAGAAGAGTACGATCAAAGAATTTGATGCTATTGGAAAATCTCTAGAATCGATGAAAGTAGCTTTGCAGGAATCGTTACTTACCCAGTGGTTATTGGAAAAAAAGAAAGGGGAACAGATGGCTTCACTTGCTCATGATATCAAAACACCATTAACGATTATAAAAGGTAGTGCTGAATTATTAGAAGAAGATGAAGGTTTGAGTAAGGAGCAACATGCTTTAAGTATAAGTGTAAAGAGAAATAGTGAGAAGATTGAGGAGTATATTAAATTATTGATGGAGATTTCTAATGAGGGAATCAAAGAACAGTTAAGTACAGAAGTTGTAAATATCACTACATTTTTAAAAAAAATCTTAGAGCAGTCAAAAGAATTAGGAAAATTAAAAAGTATTAATATAGTTTTAGAGTTGCCCCAAGAAGATATAGTACTTAACTTAGATACACTACTAATGAGTAGAGCATTGATGAATATTATTGGAAATGCTATAGATTATACACCAAAAGAGAAGCAGCTATCTTTGAAAGTAGAAAAAATAGATGCTATAACAAGTATTCATATAGTAGATGAAGGGGGAGGCTTTACAAGAGAAGCTATTCAAAAAGGATGCGAAGCCTTTTATATGGGGGATGAAAGTAGACAGGGAAAAGGGCATTATGGTATGGGACTTTACATTGCTAAACAAATAGTCAAGAGACATCATGGTAATTTGTTTATTCAAAACAATGAGAAAAGTGGAGGGGGAGAAGTTATTATAAATTTACCTGTTCTTGTTAAAACTACTCTTAATGATGGGTAAACTGTGGGTATAGAAGATGCTTTAGATGCAAGTAATATCTAAAGCATCTTTTTCTCTAGGATATGAATGAAAAGAATAATAGACACTATTAAGAGGCAGAGTTTGAAAAATATATAAAATAGG
This sequence comes from Cellulosilyticaceae bacterium, assembly GCA_036655715.1. GTDB lineage: Bacteria > Bacillota > Clostridia > Lachnospirales > Cellulosilyticaceae > JAVVPO01. The sequence continues at coordinate 26,084 of JAVVPO010000023.1, forward strand.
ATATAATGAAGAAAAGGAAAGTGAAATGATGACTCATATAATAAAATCAATGAAAAAAATTGAATGGATGCCATGTACTGATAGACCATTGTAAATGTGGAAAACAAATAATTGTTTAGCATTTGAAAAGCAAGAAGAGTTAGAAAGAGCTGGCAATGAAATTGGCAATATACTCAGTTTAATATTAGGAATGAGTAAGAAATAAAACCTCCACCTAAACTACGAAGAATATAAATAGACTAGTCCTAGAACATAAGGTGAAAATGATATGTTCCTAGGATTTTTTTGTTGAAAAATCGGTTATACAGCTAATAAATAAGCCGAATGAGAGGAGGAAAATTGTGAGAGGAAATTTTTGTGGCAACTTACTTAGGATGGAACGCGTGAGACAAGGGAAAGGGCAAAAAGAGATTTGCTATGGTATTTGTGTGACGAGTTATTTGTGTAAGATTGAAAAAGGCCAAGTAAAAGCAGATGAAGAGATGATTAAAAAACTATTTGCACAGTTAGAGATAGACTACTGTGATGATGCAAAGCTATTAGAGCAGGCTAGGGAACTTATGAAACAGTACCATTACCAAGCAAATTATGGCCTTAAAAGAACCGCTTTTGAGCAGCTCAAGCAGTTAGGAGAGAAACTCCAATATAGTCCATTAGGTTTGGATTATAGTTTGATTTGCGGCGCAGAAGGAGAAGCTGTCTATGAAATGGTGAAAAGTTGTGAAGGATGCATGACAGAGGAGCAATTAGGAATCTTTTACATGAGTACACCTATATATAAGTCCTGGGAGGAACAATTAGAAGCCTATGAAAAGGCATATAAACTTTTGGGAACAAGTGCAAGTTATTTTAATATCTTAACAGTACTATTGCAAATTGGACGGTATGCTGAAATACATAGAAGAGCTAAGATTTGCCGGGAGTTAGCTATAGAGGAAGGTAATACTTACGTGCTAGCAGCTACTTTTTTGATGCAGGGACATGCCTATGCGGTTCTAGATTTAGACCAATTTATGGTGGAACATTATGAAAGAGGACTTAAATTTTTACAAAATACACACTGGATAGAAGAGGAAGAATTTGAGGTTGTTTACTATAATATGGGTTCTGTCTTTGTAACAACAAAAGATTATCCCAAAGCATTAGAGTATCTAGATAAAGTGAAAGTGGAGACCTTTATGCTATGTCAGAAAAAAGCACTTGTCTATATCCGAGCAGGAAAATTAGAAGAGGCTAAAAACTACTTAGTAAAAATGAAAGCCTATGCAGAAAAAGGGGAAGATAGTAAAGTTTATCAAGTGATGTATGAGGAAGCAGTAATGGAGCAGCAAGAGGGTTATCTAAAGGATCCAAACTATCTAGAAGTAGTAGAAAGACTTCAAAAAGTGCTTAGAGAAGAAAGACATTTTGGATACCTTTATTTTTATAGAGAACAGATTGTAGAAGCCTATAGCCAACAGAAAAAATACAAAAAAGCTTTAGCATTTCAAAATGAAATTTCCTCAAAAACCATTCAAATGTAAGTTGAAATGGGTAAAAGAGGGGAGAATTTCTCAGAAAAGAGTATTATACATTTCTAATATACTATCTTATACTTTTATTAAGAGAAAAAGTATAAGGAGTAGGGAAATGAGAGATAAGAAAAAAACGTTATGGACGAAAGACTTTAGCTGTATTACAGGGGCAACGATATTGTCGGCAATAGGTGGGGAAGCAATGAATTTGCCTCTTAGTTTACTTGTTTTTGAGGAGACACAGTCAACTTTTCTAGCAGCACTGCTACTTATATGTGGGATGTTGCCAGATGTGATTTTACCTATATTGGTGGCACCTGTTATCGATAGGGGAAGTAAGAAAAAGTGGATTGTAGGACTGGATATGCTCATGGCATCTTTGTATTTAGCAATTGGTGTATGGGCAGGGAAATATGGATTTAATTATGGTGTCTATATACTATTTGTATTAATGGTAGGAACTATTTCGGTGTTTTATAGGTTGAGTTTTTCCGCGTGGTATCCAGATTTGATTCCAGTAGGATTTGAACAAAAAGGTTTTGCGGTAAGTGGGACGATTTATCCAATTATAACGATTTGTATGGCACCAATAGCAACATTTCTCTATGAGAAAGTTTCTATAAGTACCCTATTTTATCTGGTAGCTGGAATGACAATACTTTCCGTGATTGTAGAACTTTGTATTAGAGAAACCAAAAGTGTAACATCTGAAAAATATACTTTTAGCATGTATGTTATGGATATAAAAGAGGGATTTGTGTATTTGAAAAAGGAGCATGGGATTAGAAACATTTATACATACATGAGTATTACAAGTGGGGCTTCAGAAGGGATAGCGGTTATGGCGCAGGCGTACTACCAGACACAACCTTGGTTATCTGTTACCATGCTAGGCTTTTTAAAAAGTGCAGAAATGATTGGCAGGGTCATTGGCGGGATGGTACAGTACAAATGTGAGATTCCTCCTAATAAACGTTATAAATTTACCAAGATGGTTTATACTGTTTATGATACAATGGATGCTTTTTTACTCTTTATGCCGTATCCCCTTATGCTGCTAAATCGTTTTTTATGCGGGACATTGGGAAGTATGAGTGCGACTATTCGTTCTGTGGCTATACAGTCTTATTTGCCAGCGCATATGCGTGCAAGGATTCAGGCTTTGTTTGGTGTAATCTTTGCTATTGGAGGCATCCTATTTCAACTAGTAGCGGGGATATTAGGAGAGATGATGCCTTATCGCATAGTGGCCTTTCTACTTGGGGTCATTACATTTGGTAGCATGATTTTACTCATTTTCATTCCAAAGAAAGATAATGCACCCATTTATGCAGCAGAGCGAATAACTAAAGAGGAATAAGCTTTATGAGTTGTAGGCTTTTTTGATGGAGCTACAACTTTTTTTGTATGACTATTCAATAAAAGTGACTAGTAAAAAGAGCATAGGATTGATTAGAATAGGGAGAAGATATGACACGAAGACTACAATATAAGCTAGAAGAGAAGCATGATGGTAAGAGTATTGGATTGTTTTTAAAAGAAAAGGAGTATTCAAGAGCAGTCCTTATAGAACTCAAAAAAACAAAAAGAGGAATTAGAAAAAATGGTGTTTGGGCAGGTGTAAACGAAATAGTAAAGACAGGAGATTTGTTAGATATATGTCTAACAGAACAGGGTTCTTCTGAAAATATTGTTCCGACAAAGTGCGCGTTAGATATTTTATATGAGGATGAAGATATCTTGGTAGTAAACAAGCCCTATGATACGCCTATTCATCCATCTGTTAATAATTATGATAATACCTTAGCCAATAGTGTTATATCTTATTACCAGGAGCAGAACAAACCACATATATTCAGGTGCATCAACAGGTTAGACCGAGACACTACAGGGGTAACGATTATTGCAAAGAACTTAATAAGTGCAAGTATCTTATCAAGGAGGGGAGAAGAGCGCAGATTAACTAGAACCTATGTGGCTTTTGTAGAAGGGATTACAAGAGAAGAAGGAACGATTGACCTACCTATTGGAAGAGCGGAAGGTACAATCATTAAGCGGAAGATAGATGAAAAAGAAGGTAAGCATGCGATTACTCATTATCGCAGGCTTGAAGTATTTGAGGTAGATAGAAAGGCAGTATCGGTTGTTGCATTACAATTAGAAACAGGGCGCACGCATCAGATACGCGTGCATATGTCTGCTATTGGGAACCCTCTTCTGGGAGATTTTTTATATAATGAAAGTAATCATATGCTAACAAGGCAGGGATTACATGCTGCTGAGTATAGCTTTTATCACCCAATCACTAAAGAATATAAGCGAATAATAGCACCACTTCCTAAGGATATGATAATGCTTAGGGAACATTGGGTGGAGGAAACCAATCAATCATGGGATTTAGAGGTGTTGTTTCAACAGATGCAGGCATTTTGAACTGTGGATACTCC
>JAVVPO010000024.1:0-29871 GCA_036655715.1 Cellulosilyticaceae bacterium
AAACCCACAGCTTTACACATATTAGTACTTTACAACTCCTTCATTTCCTCTTATAATAAATGCTATATTGCATAATTTTTAAAACACTGTGAAAAGGAAAAGTATTATTTTTGAAGCGTCTAAGCGAGTGGGGTTGGTGTGAGCCCATACGATAGAAGATAAGAAAAATCCCCTTGGAGTGGCAGACCGAACTACAAGTAGGCTCTGACGGATTCCTCCCGTTACCATAAGGAAAGGTATAACGAGTGGCCCTTAGGGCAAGTCAGGTGGTACCGCGGAAGATGCTCATGAACTTAGCGCCCTTTCGTCCTGTATATTTTTATTGGACGCAAGGGCTTTTTATATGCAAAAAAAACCCCCAAGTCCTACACACTTAGAGGGTTGTCTCCTTATTAAAGGTATTAATCCAGCAATTAGATTATTTTCTTGCTTAGGTATTAAGTTCTTAGGCTTTTAATTCCTTATGTTCTTAAGCCTTTAATTTTTAGTCTCTTGATTTATTTACGGGATAGCCTAGCCCGAGGGGTTAGATATCTAACCCCTCGGGCGGCCCCCCATAAATAAATCCCCTCTCTATCAAAGCCCTAAGGAATGCATCCATGCACTCCGGGCAAAACTATAAAATATTCAAACTAAATTCAGGAGGTTACTTATGTACAAAAAAGTAGATACCAACCTGAACTTCGTGGACAGAGAACTAGAAGTCCTAAAGTTCTGGAAGGAAAACAACATATTTGAACAATCAATCGATCAAAGAACAGATGGACCAACTTTCACATTTTACGATGGTCCTCCAACTGCAAATGGTAAACCACACATTGGCCACATCCTAACACGCGTTATCAAAGACCTTATCCCTCGTTACAAAGCGATGAAAGGCTACCACGTACTTCGTAAAGCTGGTTGGGACACACACGGTCTTCCAGTAGAGCTTGAAGTTGAAAAAGTACTCGGTATCAGTGGTAAACCACAAATCGAAGAATACGGCGTAGAAAAATTCATTACTCAATGTAAAGAAAGTGTTTGGAAATACCAAAGCGAATGGGAAAAAATGTCTGACCGCGTTGGTTACTGGGTTGATATGGAGAATCCATATGTAACTTACCACAACAACTACATCGAATCTGTATGGTGGTCACTCCGTGAGATTTGGAACAAAGACCTCATCTACAAAGGCCACAAAATCGTTCCTTACTGCCCAAGATGTGGTACTTCTCTTTCATCTCATGAAGTTGCTCAAGGATACAAAGATGTTAAAGATGCAACAGCTATTGCTAAGTTCAAAGTAGCTGGTGAAGAAAACACTTACCTTCTCGCTTGGACAACAACACCTTGGACACTTCCTTCAAACGTAGCTCTTTGTGTCAATCCAGAGTCTACTTATGTGAAAGCTGAAATGAACGGCACAAAATACATCTTAGCTGAAGCACTTGTTGCTAGTGTATTAGATGCTGAAACAACGACAGTACTTGAAACTTATGTTGGTAAAGATCTTTGTGGTATGACCTATGAGCCACTCTTTGACTTTGCTACACCTGATAAAAAAGCTTATTTCGTAGTTGCTGATAAATACGTAACCCTTACAGATGGTACAGGTATCGTTCATATCGCACCTGCATTTGGTGAAGATGATGCTAGAATTGGTCGTGAAAATGATCTTCCATTCGTACAGTTAGTTAACGAACAAGGTCACTTCACACCTGAAGTTACACCTTGGCAAGATATCTTTGTAAAAGATGCTGACAAACTCATCATCAAATGGTTAGATGAAAACAATAAATTATTTAAATCAGCACCTCACGAACACAGTTACCCACACTGCTGGAGATGTGATACACCACTTCTTTACTATGCACGTGACACATGGTTCATCTCTATGTCTAAAGTACGCGCCGCTCTTGTCAAAAACAACAATACAGTTAACTGGCTTCCACCAGCAATTGGTGAAGGACGCTTTGGGAACTTCCTTGAAGGTGTTATTGACTGGGGTCTTTCTCGTTCTCGTTACTGGGGTACACCACTTCCTATCTGGGAATGTTCATGTGGACACACACACCTTATTGGTAGCATAGAAGAACTTAAATCTATGAGTTCTGACTGTCCTGATGACATCGAACTTCACAAACCATATATTGATAACGTTCATCTTAACTGTCCTAAGTGTCATAATACTATGACAAGAGTTGAAGATGTTATCGACTGCTGGTACGATAGTGGATCCATGCCATTTGCACAACTTCACTATCCATTTGAAAACAAAGAAATCTTCGACCAGAACTACCCAGCTGACTTTATCTCTGAAGCAGTAGACCAAACTCGTGGATGGTTCTACACACTTATGGCTATTTCAACCCTTATCTTTGATAAATCACCATACAAAAATGTAGTAGTACTTGGACATGTTGGTGACAAAGATGGTATCAAGATGAGTAAGCACAAAGGTAACGTAGTTGATCCTTGGACTGTACTTGATGCACAAGGTGCTGACGCTGTTCGTTGGTACTTCTACTCTGCAAGTGCACCATGGCTTCCAAGCCGTTTTGGCAACGAAAACGTAAGTGAAGCGCAAAGAAAGTTCATCGGTACTTTCTGGAATACTTATGCATTCTACGTGCTTTATGCAAATATTGATGAGTTCAACCCAATAAACTACACATTAGATTATGATTCACTTAACATGATGGATAAGTGGGTACTTTCTAAACTTAATACATTAGTTAAAGATGTAGATGATCACCTTGATAACTACCGTATCTTTGAAGCTTCTCGTATGATGCAAGACTTCATTGATGATGTATCTAACTGGTACGTTCGTCGTAGCCGTGAGAGATTCTGGCAAAGTGATATGCCACAGGATAAAGTAAATGCGTATATGACTCTTTACACAGTCCTTAGCACACTTTCAAAAGTAGCTGCTCCATTTGTGCCATTTATGTCAGATGAAATCTACAAAAATCTTGTTAGAACAAATGATGAGTCAGCTCCAATCAGTGTTCACCTTTGCGACTTCCCAGTAGCAAACGAATCTATGATTGATAGCGAACTTGAAAAGTACATGGATCAAGTTCTTCAAATTGTAGTACTTGGACGCGCTTGTCGTAACGAATCTAACATCAAAAATCGTCAACCAGTTGGAACAATGTATGTAGGTGCAACCGAAAGTTTACCAGAAGCTTTTGCTAGTATCGTAGCTGAAGAACTTAACATCAAGCATGTAGAGTTCACAAGTGATGCAAGCGAATTCATCTCTTACACATTCAAACCACAAATGCGTACCCTTGGGCCAAAATACGGCAAACAACTTAATGCTATCCGCACAGCCCTTACTGAACTTGATGGGTCAGCTGCTATGACAGAGCTCGATGAAACAGGAACACTTAAACTTGCTATAGATGGAGAAACAATCGCACTTACAAAAGAAGATCTTCTTATCTCTACAGCACAAAAAGATGGATTCATGGCTCAAAGTGAAGGCGGTTTCACAGTAGTTCTTGATACAAACCTTACTGAAGAACTTCTTGAAGAAGGATTTGTACGTGAAATCATCTCTAAAATTCAAACTATGCGTAAAGAAGCTAACTTTGAAGTACAAGATCATATTCTTGTAACTTACAAAGACAATGCTAAAATCGCTGAAATCATGACTCGCAACAATGCCGAAATCGCTTCAGATGTACTTGCAAATGCAGTAACTGAAGGTGACCTTGCTGACGGTTATACAAAAGCTTGGAAAGTAAACGGCGAAGATGTTACTTTAACAGTAAAAAGAGTTTAATAAAAAGGTGGTAGGAAATAATTCCTACCACCTTTTCTATATCATATCGATAATTTTCTGTTCCATTTTTTCCTCCTTAATGCACAAAAAGAGTATTACCTTTAGTATAAGGCAACACTCTTAAAATTATCTGTTAAATTAGAATAATTTTTTCTTAATCATAATCATCGCTACAATAATAGGCGTTATCACAGATAAGCCAAGTATGCATAAGTAAGCTTGTGGATGATCTTGGAATGGTATCGGTACATTCATTCCGAAGAAACTAGATAGCATGGTTGGTATAGACATGACAATCGTAATAGAGGTCAATGTCTTCATTACAATATTTAAGTTATTGGAGATAACAGAAGCAAAAGCATCCATCATACCACTTAAAATATTACTATAAATATTAGCCATCTCTATAGCTTGTTTGTTCTCTATAATAACATCTTCTAGTAATTCTTTATCTTCTGGATATTGTTTGATAGATTCCATACGCATCATCTTTTCAAGAACAATTTCATTAGATCTTAAAGATGTACTAAAGTAAACCAAACTTTTTTCAAGTTCTAACAACTGAATGAGTTCTTTATTTTTCATAGATTTATGAAGTTCTTGTTCAATCCTACTACTTGCCTTATCAATCATTCTTAGATATTGTAAGTAATAAGATGCATTCTTATAAAGTAATTGAAGAATAAATCTTGTTTTTTTGAAGGTATAAAAACTTCTTATCTTACTTGTCACAAAATCTTTGATTACATCTACTTCTTGAAGACAAATTGTCATAATGAAGTTTTGCGCTATAATGATTTCTAAAGGAATCGTCCCGTACTCATGAGCACCTTCTCTATCTTTAATAGGTACGTCTACGATGATTAATGTATAATCATCTTCTGTATCGATATGGGCTCTTTCTTCCTCATCTAGTGCTGAAGTAATATGCTGAGTTTCTATTTCAAACTCTGTAGCAATTTGAGTAATCTCTTCTTGAGTCGGGTTAACAATATCAATCCAACACCCTGGCTCAAACTGTGTGATTTCCTCTAGTCTATTTTCTTTAGTCTTAAACATTCTTATCATAAACTCACATCCTCTACTACTCCCTTAACTCTAGCAGAAAACATATGTAATCTATTTCCACAGCTCAATAAGACCTATCTTTTATAATGTATCTATAAAGGAAAGGGAGTAAATTTTTTTATTCAATTGACCTTCACTTCGGGTACGACTCGGTTCACCGTCCACCTATTTACTCACTCTCCTCTTATTATTTTCTTAATTTATCAAAATTATAAGGGAATCCATGCTGTACACAATTCCTTCATACTAATAGTAGTTGAAATGACCTAGAACGTCAAGTTATTTCAACCGATATATATTTGTTAGAATCTTTCAAACCTTATATCACTCCAATCTCAGGCCACAATCAGGTTCTCCAAATTCCTCTTTTTTCTTTTTTCCTCACAGAAAAAGGGTATCTCATTACTCTCCTAGCGTAGTCTGAGATACCCTCTTTTTACCTTACCCTCTAATAAATCTTTCCAGCCTTCTTATTCCCAGTCTTAGCCTTTCCCTGAATCTCAGGCACAGGTTTTACATCATTTTTTCCAAAATGTCCTTTATGATTACTCTCTGTTCCATGTGGTTCATTTACATCTGGTCTTCTCATACCCTTTTTAGCCATTTATCTCACCACCTATTTTAATAATTTCCTACTTAGTATGTGTAATTCTCGTACTTTATTACCTAGAAATTTTTATTATTTTTCCCATTATTAATGTCAAAACAACTCTCTTTTTCATAACTTATTATTATCCACTTTTATTTCATTGTCCTTTTCATTTCCACGAAAGGAGGGTTGACATGAATAAAGAAGCTTTTAAATCTATCCTATCTATTATTTGTGTCCTTTGTGGAGCTCTTATGTCTTGCTTAGCTCTTATCAGTTTTGACTCATCTGCTCCCGCATTTATTGCATGTATTTTACTAGGTATCAGCCTTGTAGTGATAGGTGTTGTTTCATTTTTCATACACTACCAAGCTCATATTATTATTAAACAACTTCAAAATAAAGATATGACCATACTTGCTCATTGGAGCTATGCTCCTTTACAATATGACGGCGTTAAGGAATCTATTACTCAAAGCCGTCATAATAGTCTTTCTATTCTCATTCTTCTTGGTATACTTTCTTCACTCATAGCATTAGGTATATTATTTTCTAATTCTCCTTTTGCTCTCATAATTTGTTCTTCTATCATTCTAATTACTTTTGTAGTTTGTATATGTACCTCTATACTTATCTATGTTCATTATGGCAATAGACTTATCAGTCCTGTTGAAGCAATTATTGGAGAAGATTATATTTATTTTAATGAGGAATTATATAGCCTACATCGCTCTATTTATTTATTAACCGATGTTAGACTCGTACAGGGCGACCAGTCTTACCTACAATTCCTCTACGGTTCACCTTGTACCTCCTGTGAACCTATCTATATTCTTACGCTACCCATTCCTTCTGATCAAATAGAAGTTGCAAAATATATTAGAAAACACTATCTATCTATTACACCTTAATTTGCATCTTATCTTTTTAAAATCAAAGCACCTAACAAATCCACAGAATTTGTTAGGTGCTTTTACTAATCTAATAAATTTATTTTCCACGTAGCATATTCATTATATGTCCTTTATCTTTAAGTAATATTTTAATAGAGTTTATAATCGCAATAAGAGATACTCCTACATCTGCAAAAATAGCTAGCCACATACTTGCAATACCTAAGAATCCTAATATAATAACAATTAGCTTTGTGCCTAATGCAAGGATGATATTTTGCGTGACGATACGTTTCGTTTGCTTTGCAATCTCTAGTGTTTCCCCTATAGCGCTTAGATCATCATTAAGTAGTACAATATCACTGGCTTCTACTGCTGCATCTGATCCAATACCTCCCATGGCAATACCTACATCTGCTCTTGCAAGTACTGGTGCATCATTAATCCCATCACCTACAAATATAACTTTTGCCCCACTTGCTAAAATCTCCTCAAGTTTTGCCACTTTATCTTGTGGTAACAGTTCAGAGTATACCTCATCTACATTGACTTTCCTACCAATATCATCTGCTACTTCTTTTTTATCCCCTGTGAGCATGATAACTTTTTTAATACCATGTGATTTAAAGGCTTTAATTGCTTTTTCACTATCTTCTTTAATCATATCTGCTACTAAAATACAGCCTTTATAGCTTTTATTAACAGCAATATAGATGGCTGTTCCAACACCTTGTTCGGGTATATATTGCACTTCATACGCTTCCATCAATTTAGCATTACCCACAAGAATAGTCTCAGCTTTAACTGTAGCAACTATCCCAAGTCCTGATAATTCCTGGTACTCATCAATTTCTTTTTTCTCAATATGCTCACCTTGTTTAATGATAGACTTAGCAATAGGATGATTTGAAAACTGCTCTGCCCATACAGCGTATCTTAGCACTTCATCTTCTTCTATTTCATTGATAGTATTAATTTGACTTACGCCAAATTCACCTTTAGTGATAGTCCCTGTCTTATCAAGAACAATTGTATCTATCTCATTAAGCTTTTCTAAGTAGTTTCCTCCTTTTATAAGAACACCTTTCTTAGACGCAGCACCAATACCACCAAAGAATCCAAGAGGAATAGATACCACCAATGCACAAGGACAAGAAATAACCAAGAAGATAATACTGTTATAAATCCAGTATTCCCAGTTCCCTGTCACGAGTGAAGGTATAATCGCTGTAGCTAATGCTAAAATCACAACTCCCGGTGTATACCAAGCGGCAAACTTAGTAATAAAGTTTTCTGCTACTGACTTTTTATTGCTTGCATTTTGCATAAGTTCTAATATCTTACTAACTGTACTTTCCCCAAACTCTTTAGTCACTTCTATTTCTAATAGACTATCTTTATTAATACAACCACTTAATACTTCCATTCCTTCGCTCATATAGACCGGCATGGATTCACCAGTCAGCATAGATGTATCAACATGGCTATTTCCTGTTTTAATCACTCCATCTAATGGAATTTTCTCTCCCGGTCTCACCTGAATTATCTCACCTTTTCGCACTTCCTCAGGGCTCATCTCTTGCATCTGCCCATCTACAAGTACTCGTGCAAAATCTGGTCTAATATCCATCAAATCCACTATAGCCGCTCTTGAGTATGAAACGGCTTTGTGCTGCAAGAATTCCCCTACTTGGTAGAAAATCATAACTGCTACTGCCTCTGGATACTCTCCTATGATAAAAGCTGCAATAGTTGCTATACTCATTAAGAAGTTTTCATCAAATACTTTACCCCTTGTGATATTCTTAGCTGCTTTAAGTAATACATCATACCCAATTAAAAAGTAGGTCACTACATAAAGTAACTTTATCTCTGTCACACTGCTTATGCCTAATAAAAGCAGTGTAACGACTATTCTTATCACAGTCCTTTTATCTGTACTTAACTCTTTCTTACTTATATCACTACTTAAGTCACATTTTCCGCAATCACATCCATGTTCCGCTTCCTTAGTATTGCTTTTTTTTGCTTCTAAGTTCCCCTTAGCATTCACTTTATGATGATTGGGGTTAGCCTTATTGATCGCTACTTTTCTGGGCCTACTACTTACCGTCTTAGTCGCATATTTTTTTACCTTTACATCAGGCTCTACTTTACCTACTAAGTATTCAAGTTTGTCTCTTAGCTTTTCTTCTTCAATCTCCTCTTTAGTCGTCACTTGCAAATGCTTTAGCATAAAGTTAAGTGTAACGTCTTCAAATGCTTGCTCTTTTTTAAGTGCCGCTTCTATTTTTGCTGCACAGTTCGCGCAATCTATATTCTCAATACTAAATTTATATTTCATCTTTTACCCCCTTATATGAGCATTCACTCATGTATTATATCTACATTATATGAACGAGTGCTCATATTGTCAACTAATTAAACTATAATTCTCAAAATATTTTTTTCTATTCCTTATCCTGTCTAAGTGGTATAATTTAGAGTATTATTATTAAATAAATATTTACAGGAGGTAATCATGACTAACAACTTAACTGCTTCTCTACTAGAATTTATAGATAACAGTCCATCTATGTTCCATGCTGCTTCATCTATTTCAGCTCTTTTAGAAGAACAATCTTTTACTTACCTTGATCCTAAGTCTAACTGGGAAATTCAAGAAGGTGGTAAATACTATACAACAGCTAACAATTCCGCTGTAATCGCTTTTAAAGTGAATAGCCAAAATGTAGAATCAGATGGCTTTAAAATCGTAGGTGCTCATACAGATGTTCCTGGTTTTAGGATTAAACCTAATCCGCAAATGTCTAATGATTCTTATATCAAACTTAACACCGAAGTATACGGGGGCCCTATTATTAACACATGGTTAGATAGACCACTATCTGCTGCTGGGCGTGTAGCGCTAAGAAGTAATAACCCACTTCACCCTGTTCTTAAATTAGTTGATCTTAAAGAGCCTATTTTAATCATTCCAAACCTTGCCATTCATATGAATCGTGAAGTTAATAATGGGATTAAACTTAATAACCAAAAAGAAACTTTACCTATCTTAGCTTATGCTAAAGAAAATTTAGCTTCTAACGCTATCCTTGAATTAGTGGCTAAAGAACTTGAAGTATCTACTGAAGATATCTTAGATATGGACTTATTCCTTTATCCAGCAGAAAAAGGATGCCTTGTAGGTCTTGATAAACAATTTATTTCATCTGCCAGATTAGATGATTTATCTATGGTTTATAGTGGTATCTACGGACTCCTTAATGGGACTTCATCTAAAGGTATCTCAGTTTTGGCTTGTTTTGATAATGAAGAAATTGGTAGCCGTACAAAACAAGGAGCTGATTCTCCACTTCTCGTATCCACACTAGAAAGAATTGCTCTTTCCTTAGATAAATCTCGTGAAGAATTATTTAGAGCTTTTGCACAATCTTTCATTATCTCTGCTGATGTAGCTCACTTAGCTCATCCTAATTATATTGAAAAATCAGATCCAACTAATAAGGTATTACCAGGTCATGGGCCAGCTATCAAAATCAATGCAAACTGTAGCTATACAACAGATAGTGATTCATTCGCAGTATTTGCAGCACTTTGCCAAGCAAGCAACATTCCTTACCAAACTTTCCTTAACCGTTCTGATGAAAGAGGTGGCTCTACTATAGGTCCTGTATCTGCCTCTCACCTTCCTATCCGCTCTGTGGATATAGGTACCCCAATGCTCAGTATGCATTCAGCTCGTGAGCTTATGACAAGTGATGATTTCATCTATACTTGCCAAGCTTTAAACGCTTTTTATTCGCTTTAATTTTATAGACTTATTCTCTGACTTCTTAGTAGTACTTATCCATGCAAATTACTAAGGAGTCATTTTTTTATTTTTTTTGTATATACTTTTATTAGTTCTTTAACCCCATTTGATTAACTAATCTCTGAGCTTATCTTTATTTTGTTTTTTAAACGAGGAGGATTACTTATGCCATATATTTTCAATAAAGAGAAATTTAAAGAAGAAATACTTGATCATATCCGAAATTTTTCACGCAAAACCTTAGAAGATGCTTCAACTGAAGAGATTTATAATGCTGTCGCCTTTGCAGTTAGGGATATTATTACAGATAACTGGATTAATACCCAGAGACTTTACAAACAACAACACCCCAAAATTTTATATTATTTATCCATGGAGTTCTTAATGGGTAGAGCCCTTGGCAACAACTTAGTCAATCTCACTTTAACCGACCATGTAAAAGAAGTCCTTGAAGAGTTAAATATTCAAATTGATTTAGCTAAACTTGAAGATATGGAACCAGATGCTGGTCTTGGCAACGGCGGTCTTGGACGTTTGGCAGCTTGTTTTTTAGATTCCTTAGCAACTCTTGGCTATCCAGCTTACGGCTGTGGCATTCGTTATAACTACGGTATCTTTAAACAAAAAATAGAAAATGGCTATCAACTAGAACTCCCTGATGACTGGCTAAGAAATGGAAATCCTTGGGAAGTTAAACGCGCTGAAAATGCACAAGAAATCAAATTTGGTGGAACGGTTAGCTCCTATGTTGCTAAAGATGGTAGAACCTACTTTACCCAACATGACTATGAATCCGTACTAGCCATACCTTACGATATGCCTATTATTGGCTATGATAACAATATAGTTAACGCACTTACTCTTTGGGATGCTGAAGCTCCTGAGAAATTTGTTCTTAGATTCTTCGATGAAGGTTCCTACCAAAAAGCTGTAGAACAACAGACACTTGCTAAAACTTTAGTTGAAGTACTCTATCCTAATGATAATCACTACAAAGGCAAAGAGCTTAGATTAAAACAACAATACTTCTTTGTTTCCGCTAGTTTGCAACGTGCTCTTACTAAGTTTAAAACTGAACATCATAACATTTATTTACTTCCTGAAAAAGTTGTTTTTCAAATGAATGATACTCATCCAAGCATAGCGGTTGCTGAACTTATGCGCCTCCTTCTTGATGAAGAAAAACTTACTTGGGAAGAAGCTTTCGATCTTACCTCTCGCACCTGTGCTTATACCAATCACACTATTATGTCAGAAGCGCTTGAATGCTGGCCAATCGACCTCTTTAGTTCACTCCTTCCACGTATCTATCAAATTATTGAAGAACTCAATAGACGCTTTTGCTTACAACTCAAATCTCTTTATCACTTTAATGACAGCCTAGTTCAACACATGAGTATTATTGGTGATGGCACTATTCGTATGGCTCACCTAGCTATTGTATGTAGTTTCTCTGTAAATGGCGTTGCAGCCCTTCATACTCAACTCCTTAAAGATAAGGTGTTAAAAGACTTTTATACTATCTATCCTAATAAATTTAATAATAAAACAAACGGTATTACTCAAAGGCGTTGGTTAAGTCATTGTAATCCAGAACTTGCTTCTTTAATTAATCAAACTATTGGCTCTGAATGGATGAAGGATTTAAAAGAACTAAACAAGCTTAAACCCTATTGTGATGATGCTTCTTTCAAAAAAGACTTTAGTGACATCAAACTTCACAACAAGCTACGACTTGCCAACTATATCAAAGAGCATAACAATATCATTATCGATCCATACTCCATCTATGATGTTCAAGTTAAAAGGCTTCATGAATACAAACGTCAGCTGATGAATGTTCTTCATATTTTAATGCTTTATAACGAAATCAAAGATTTCCCTAATAAAGAGTATGTCCCACGTACCTTTATATTTGGTGCAAAAGCGGCTCCAGGATATAGGCGTGCTAAGCTCATTATTAAACTGATTAACAATGTCTCTAACCTCATTAATAATGACCCTATTGCTTGTAAATATCTCACTATCGTCTTTATAGAAAACTATAATGTCTCTAATGCAGAGCTTATCATCCCAGCAGCTAATATCAGTGAGCAAATTTCTACCGCCAGCAAGGAAGCTTCCGGTACAAGTAACATGAAGTTCATGCTAAATGGCGCTCTGACTTTAGGTACACTTGACGGAGCCAACATTGAAATTCTAGAAGAAGTAGGAGAAGAAAACATCTTTATCTTCGGACTTTCATCTTCTGAAGTACTAAAAATTTATGACTCTGGTGAATACAATCCATGGGATATTTACAACAGTGATATGTCCATTCACCGTGTACTTAAACAGCTTATTAATGGTACACTTTCTCCAGATGACATGAGTCTATTTGTAGAAATTTATGAATCGCTCCTTAATAGAGCGGGTAATACAATGTCTGACCCTTACTTAATTCTTAAAGACTTAAAGCCTTATTATATGGCTCAAAAGCATATTGAGCAGGCCTATCTTAACCAAGATACTTGGAATAGGATGGCCATACTTAATACTGCTAGCAGTGGTAAATTCAGTTCAGACCGCACCATTAATGAGTACGCACAAAATATTTGGAACCTTAAATCTCTACTTAAATAATCTACGCCAAGCTCTCATATCACGCTTAAATAAAATGCCTCCCTAAGTTAGGGAGGCATTTTATTTAAGAATTATTTACAATTTATCTATAGGTGGCTTGTGATATGAGTGTATGATATAATGTATACATTAGCCTATATGGCCAAGGAGGTTTACTCATGAACAAAGTACTTGTTTGTATTACTATCCAAGAAAATAGTAAACGATTAATTCATAAAGGTTCAGAACTCGCTCATTCTATAGATGGAGAACTTCATGTACTTCATATTCGTAAGGGAGAGACTATATTTGATAATCCTAACAGTTCTAGTCTGTTTGAGGAATTATTCGTGTATGGCTCCGAACTCGGTGGTGAAGTACATTTTTTATGCAGTTCTGACGTTATTCACACCATTTCTGAGTTTATATCTAACAACGGCATTACTCATGTAGTTGTAGGAAAACCACCTACAATGGCAGATCTCCCAGCAACTAACATCTATCCGGATCTCCAAGCAGCCCTTAGCGGTAGTCAACTAGTCGCAGTAGATAGAGCTGCTATATAGGATTAAAAATATTTTATTTTTGAAAGGACTTTATACTATGTTTACTCATTATATAGATGTAGGACGCCTTGAAATGATTTGTGGACCTATGTTTTCAGGGAAATCTGAAGAACTTATTCGTAGATTAAAGCGTACCATGTTAGCAGGTCAAAAAACTATTGTTTTTACCCCAAGTATTGATGATAGATATCTAAAGGATAACATCTGCTCTCATGATGGCAAATATCTTGAAGCTATTTCTATTTCCAATAGTGAAGAAATTCTGATGCATGTTTCAAACGATACACAAGTTATCGGTATTGATGAAGTACAGTTTCTTGATGGCAATACTGTTTCTATCATTATGGACCTTGTTAGCCAAGGCAAACGTGTAGTTTGCGGGGGTCTTGATAAAGACTTTAAAGCTGAGAGTTTTGGCTTTATTCCAGAACTTCTTGCCTTAGCAGATGACGTAACCAAACTCACAGCTATATGTGTCTGTTGCGGACGCCCTGCTAACTTTACGCAACGTCTTATAGAAGGTAGAGCAGCTTCTTATAAAGACCCAATTATCCTTATTGGTGCCTCAGAAAGTTATGAAGCAAGATGCCGATTATGCTACGAAATTGATAAGTGAAAATTTCTATATTTTTATCTTTTGTTTGTGTTATACTATATAGGATAAATTTCTAATTGCCATTAATAGGAGGTAACCCATGAACACTCTAATTATTTCAGATACTTCAAAACTTAATCAAGCAGCCTCTATCATAAAAAATGGTGGTTTAGTCGCTGTTCCTACAGAAACAGTTTATGGACTTGCAGCCAATGCCTTAGACGGAAATGCTGTATCTAGCATCTTCAGGGCAAAAGGGAGACCTAATGATAATCCTTTGATTGTTCATATAGATTCTTTAGATATGCTCTATCCTTTAGTTAAAAGTATCCCTCCTAAGGCAGCTTCACTTATAAAAGCTTTTTGGCCAGGTCCCCTAACTCTTATTTTTGAGTCTTCTGATATTGTCCCTTGTGAAGTACGTGCAGGACTTCCTACAGTAGCTATTCGTTTTCCATCTCATCCCGTTATGTGCGATTTAATCAAGCAATCTGGTGTACCGCTTGCTGCACCTAGTGCCAATACATCTGGCAAACCTAGCCCTACTAATGTAGCTAGAGTTATTGATGATTTATCTGGCAAAGTGGATATAATTATAGATGGTGGTGACTGCTCTGTTGGACTTGAGTCTAGCGTTGTAGATACTACAAGTGACATTCCAACAATCTTAAGGCCGGGCGGTATTACAGAAGACATGTTAACTGAAGTTATTGGTGAAATTAAAATTGACCCAGCACTTATTAATCATGATACAAATATAAAACCGATTTCACCTGGCATGAAATACACCCATTATTCACCTGATGC
The DNA here is from genome assembly GCA_036655715.1 of Cellulosilyticaceae bacterium. GTDB lineage: Bacteria > Bacillota > Clostridia > Lachnospirales > Cellulosilyticaceae > JAVVPO01. The sequence goes on from JAVVPO010000024.1 coordinate 14,709, forward strand.
AGAGGTTATCATCGTAAAAGGTGAACTTGATAAAGTGGTAGCAGAAATTAATTTGAAAATCGAGGAAGCAAAAATAGCAAATAAAGATGTTGGCATTCTTGCAACAGATGAAACATTTGCTTTATTTGACTGTGAAAAAATCCTAAGTGTTGGTAGCGTTTCTAACCTTAGAGAGATTGCTTCTAATCTATTTGAAGTACTTAGAAAGTTTGATGATTCTCATACAGATATCGTTTATTCTCTAGCTTTTCCTGAAATAGGTATTGGTAAAGCTATTATGAATAGACTAGAAAAATCAGCTGGATACAATATTATTAATAAGTAACTCTTATCTTGTAAAAGCTAAGAGTAGCTCTTATAAATTTTAACACATCGGAGGATTTACAAATGATAGGAATTGCTTGTGATCATGGCGGGTTTGCTTTAAAACAAGAAATTATAGCACACCTTAAAGCCCAAGATTTAGTGTACAAAGACTTTGGTTGTACAAACGAAGAAGCTGTAGATTACCCTGAGTATGGTCAGGCGGTCGCACATGCTGTTACTTCAGGCCAATGCGAAAAAGGAATTGTTATTTGTGGTACTGGAATAGGTATTTCTATTTCTGCAAACAAAGTTCCTGGTATTAGATGCGCATTATGTCATGACTGTTTCTCTGCTGAAGCCACTAGACTTCATAATGATGCAAACATGATTGCTTTAGGTGCTAGAGTTGTAGGTGCTGGACTTGCAATTAAAATCATTGATACATTCCTAAATACCCCTTTCTCAAATGACGATAGACATATGAGACGCATTGCAAAAATAGAAAGTAATTAATTTAAACATCATACTAAGGAGGATTTTCCATGAGTAAAGTATTTATTATGAATCACCCACTAATTCAACATAAGGTATCTCGTCTTAGATCAGTAGAAACAGGATCAAAAGAATTCCGCGAACTTGTAAAAGAAGTTTCTCAGTTAATCTGTTTTGAAGCAACACGTGAATTACCACTTGAAGACTATGATATTGAAACACCAATCGGTCATGCTGTTGGTAAACGTATCGCTGGTAAAAACTTAAGCATCGTACCTATTCTTCGCGCAGGTCTTGGTATGGTAGATGGTATGCTTGATTTAGTACCAACTGCAAAAGTAGGTCACATCGGTCTTTACAGAGATCCAGAAACTCTTCAACCAGTAGAATACTACTGCAAATTACCACAAGATATCAACGAGAGAGACTTATTCGTACTTGATCCAATGCTTGCAACTGGTGGTTCAGCAGTAGCTGCTATACAATTCATCAAAGATAAAGGCGCTAAAAACATTAGCTTCTTATGTCTGCTTGCAGCTCCAGAAGGTATTCAAAAACTTCAAGAAACTCATCCAGATGTAAACATCTATGTAGCTGTATTAGATGAAAAACTTAATGATCATGGATATATCGTTCCAGGTCTTGGAGATGCTGGAGACCGTTTATTCGGTACAAAATAATATTCTTTAAGACAGGCTTATATCATGCGACCATCTTAGGCTAAATACTTTATTAACTAGTTATACTGATGAAGAGAACGGCTTCTACCGCGCTCTTCATCTAAAGTATTAATGAACGCCATTATTAGTCGTATTATTGACCAAAGAGACCATCTTGAAGCTTTGTCTCTAGAGTTACTAAATGAAGCTGGAATTAAACCTCGAAAATAGGCTCATAAGCATACGGCTTAATTCTATGTATTATTTTAATGTATTATGTATATATTAGTAGAAGTACATACTTAGATAAAGTACCAGCTTCCAGCATTGTTTATACATATTTTAAGGAGATGACTACCATGAGTTTTGTTGGTTTATATATAATGGCTTTTGTTATGGCATTCTTAATATCTTTTTCATCTACTCCAGTAGCAAAGAAAATAGCTTTTAAAGTAGGTGCCATCGCACAGCCACGAAAACGTGATATGCACAGTAAGCCAATCCCTCGTATGGGGGGGATTGCTATTGTTGCAGGATTTATGATTACACTTTTATTCTTATATAGATATTTAACTATATTAGATAGTACACAAATTATAGGTATCGTTCTAGGCGGATTAATGATTTTTCTACTTGGATTTTTTGATGATATCTATGAATTAGGCGCCAAATTAAAATTAGGTATCCAAATCTTGGCTGCCCTTACCGTAGCATTATGTGGGGTACGTATTGATTTTATATCTATTCCCTTCTTTGAAGGTTTGAAATTCTTAGATATGCTTTCTATTCCAATCACTATTGCTTGGATAGTCGGTGTAACTAATGCAGTTAACTTAATAGATGGTCTTGATGGATTAGCTGCCGGTGTATCTTCTATTGCATCACTTTGTTTGATGGTACTTTCTATTTATAGTGGTTATCCTATAGCAGTCTTTCTTACGGCTACTCTAGCTGGTGCTTGTCTTGGTTTCTTACCTTACAACTTCAATCCAGCATCTATCTTTATGGGAGATACAGGTTCTACCTTTTTAGGTTTTATGCTTTCTGTAACTTCTGTACTAGGTTTATTAAAAGGTTATACTATAGGTACTATCATTGTAGCTGTTATGATTCTTGGCTTACCTATTTTTGATACAGCTTTTGCAATTATTAGACGTGCATTATCTGGCAAACCTATTATGTCTCCAGATAGAGGTCATTTACATCATAGATTAGTAGATAAAGGTTATAGCCATAAACATGCAGTTGTTACCTTATACGGTGTAAGCGGTATTCTAGGATTATCTGCTATTGCTTTTGCAAAACATGATTTTAGATTTGTTGTTGCTGTATTCGTTATTATGGCATTACTATTATTCTTTAACATGAAAACAATGGCGGCAAAAGAGTTAGATGAGACTGATAACGAAGTACCAGGTCCAACTGATATTGATCCTTTAAATAAACACTAAAAACATCACTTTTGTGGTGTTTTTTTATATAGTCTTCTTAAAACTATGGTATACTATAGCTAGTATTACTTTTGAAGGAGGGGCATTAATGCCTGATATTATAACACATTACCTTTTTGGTTTAGATACAAGTAAAAACATCAAATCATCTCCATTATATAAAATAATCAAAGGTCATCGTGGCCTGTTTTTTGTCGGACTTCAAGGTCCTGACCCTATGTATTATCATGCACCTTATAAGAAAAATAATTTTTCTCACATTGCCAAAATGATGCATACTGAAAAAACAGGTGATTTTCTTATCGCTAGCTTAAGTTATACGAAAAAGCAGATAGATACTCCTGAACTTTTTGAGCCTTGTATCTCCTATGTAAGTGGTCTTTTATGCCACTATATATTGGACTCTATGTGTCATCCCTATATCTTTTATATTGGCGGTAGATATCTCAAGGATGATGAAACTACTCATAAGTATCTGGGTCTCCATAAAAAGATTGAACTGGCTATTGATTCCTTGCTTTTAGAAGAAAAATTTGATATGAGAGCTGAGTCTTTTAAAATTCATAAGCATATTCTAAAGCAGCAAGCTATTCCAAAAGTTATTTTAGATATGTATGATGAAACGCTCTTTAATGTCTATGCTTATAATGATGGCGGCAGTATTTTCAATTCATCTTATATAGATTTTCGAAACTATTATAAATTCACCTTTGATCGTCTTGGTGTAAAAAAACTATTAGCTCATTCTATTTCTCCAGTACTCCGAACAGATTTCTCAAATTATGCTACTACATTCTCTTATCATAGATGTGTAGATGAATTTAGTAACTATCTGAATTCAAGCAAAGAAGTTTGGCTCCATCCAGTAACAGGAAATGTTTATACTTTTAGTTTTAAAGACCTTATTCACAACTCGCTCAAACGCTCTTCTTCTCTTCTTATAAACGCTTATGACTTTACTCAGTCTGATCTAAGCTATGATGAGCTTATAGAGTGTATACCACAAGTTTCTTACCTTACAGGACTCTCTACAGATGATCCTAGACCTATGCATTATTTCAGTGACAAATTTCTTTACCTATAAAAAAGGAACTAGATAATCTATTTTATCTAGTTCCTTTTTGCTTATAATTTATCTATATTTTTTAAGATACTCTTATGAATGTTAATGTTCGCATCACTATTTCTCACATCTTCTAAAAAATCTAGCACTTCAGTTGCTTCAATATTGATATTAAGCATAGACATCAAACTGAGTTCTAATAATTGAAGATAAATATTCTCATCATTTTCCCAGTCTTTATAGACCTTCACATTTTTATTTACTTCTTCAATTACTCTATTAAATATTTTGATAATCTGTTCAATGATATTATCATACAGTAATTCTACTTTATTAACCTTAACAAAGATTTCTGCGAATTTGACCATTAGGTCTTCTACTATTAAATCTATTGATTCTTTTTCAAACTTTTTTTCTAAATCTTCTCTATCTAGATTATCGCTAATTCTATATTTATAAAATTCTATAAAGTTTTCTAAATCTCTAGCATTACTCTCTGGTTCTATATGAAATAATATTCTGAAGAATAAATTCCATTGGAATTCTTCATTCATAACACCTTTTATGAATGTTCCTATAATTTGACTAAACTCATCTTCTAAATTTAATTCTCTTTCAAATTTCAACTTATCATCAAAAGAGATATTTGTATTATCAATATCACTGAGTCTATCCATAGCCATAACAAGTGTAGCATTATATCTTCTTTCTTCTGTCTCTAATACTTCTCTAAAAACATATTTTACAATAGTATCGCAAGATTTTCTAAAATCTACTAAGATTCCTATATCATTTTTCATCCTTACAGCAAAAAGGTCATAGATAACTTTAGAAAGCAATGTCTCAACTTGCCCTTTTCTCATTTTAGAATTCATTGTACCTACTCTATCAAATTGATTTGAGATAAGTAGTAACTGCTGATCAATCGTTGTTAAACTATTTTTAATAGAACTCATGATGTCCTTATAAAATTTATCTGCAATAGTATAATTGTAATTCTTATAAATAATTTTATGCTCTATTTCACTCCAAAAAATATTGATAAGCGATTTAATTTGTAGTTCAAAATTTATGGATTCTTCATTACATATATATTTGCCATCAATTCTATAAATCTTTACACCATTCTTTTGATTTTTAGGTTGCTTAGACCCAAGTTCTAATAGCATATGAGGATTGGTGTTATTGTAATAGTATCCTCTATATTCCTCATGTTCTATATTGAAGTGATGTTTGATGCCTCTATAAATAGCTGTTTCATCTTCTACAAATCTACATTCTATCCTTACACCTATGAGATCTGAAAGGTTCTGATAAAGCACGTCTATATCTTGATATTTTTTGTAGTAATCATATCTGAGTATTTTCTCTTTCAGACTATGCTTAGACTTCACTCTCGAATTCATATTAAGGTAGCCTTCGTTAGTACCCTCTAAAATGGCCTCAAAATATTCTTCAATTTCTCTACTGGCAATATCTAAATCTATCTTCATCTCATCTAATCTCTCTAGTACCTTATGTATAAACTGAAATATCTCTAGTTCCATCAATTGCCCTCCTAATCGGCTTTATCTATACGTATCTATTAATCCAAATGATTATATCTTTGTACACTTCTTGTTTTCCTATCTCATTTAGTATCTCATGTCTCATATCTTTATATAACTTAATCTTAACAAATTTAATTCCTTGATTTTTATATAAATCATAGGCTTTTTTAACCATCTTACCATTGCCCCCTACAGGGTCTTTATCTCCTGACAGCATAAAGATAGGGAGATCCTTTCTTATTTTAGCCACATTTTCAGGATCTGTTACAAACTTAACACCTGTAAACATATCTCTAAACGCATAGGATGTGAATTTCACACCACAGTAAGTATCATTATTAAATTCTTCCCGTGAGTCTTTATCCCTGCTTAACCAAGCATTTTTGCCTCTATCACCTATAAAGTTAAGGTCAAATGCTTTAAATATAAGTGTATCTAATAAAATATTAGGCTTATGCCCCTTATGTGTTCTTATATATGTCTCTGCTACTTTTATTCCTATATTTAAGGAAGCTGCCGAATTATTGCCAGTACCCATAACAAGAAGTCCATCTATTTTACCACTATAGAGAATAGCAAAATATCTAGCAACAAAGGAGCCCATACTATGCCCTAGTACAAATAATTTCTTCTCTGGATACTCCTCCTTAATATGTTTTGTTACTTCATAAGTATCTTCCACTAAAGTTCTAAAACCATCTTCCTCTCCAAAATATCCAAATTGCTCATTATCTTTAACTGATTTTCCATGTCCTCTATGGTCATGAGAATATACCACGAACCCACGGCTAACCAATACCTTGGCAAAAGTATCATAACGGTTAGCATATTCTCCTGCACCATGTACAATCTGTATAATAGCCTTTGGTTCCTCTGTTTGTTCCCACTTATAAGTATATATTTGATGTTCATCTCTTGACGAATCTAAAAAGTACTCTGCTCTTCTCATATTACTATCACATCCCCACAGGTTATTATTATAAGTATATTATACTACTCAAAAAAATAATGCACTATCATAAAATTATAATTTTATAATAGTGCATTATTTTTTACTGAAGATGTCCTTATCTTAACTAAATTATTAATTTTTTGCATTGAAAAAGCAAATTCCGACTCCACTTAGTCCTAAATGAGACCCTAACACACTTCCTATTGGTGTCGTAACTATCTTTACATCCCCGAGTCTTTCTCTAATCATTGCCTCAATACTATCTGCAAATTCTCTATCTGCAGCATAAGCAATGCCTATTGTTTGATCTTTATAATGTTTTATACGCTGCTCAACAATATCTACAAGTTGTCCAAGTGTCTTCTTCTGACCTCTTACTTTATGTATAACCTGCATTTCTCCATTACTTACTTCTATAATAGGTTTAATGTTCAGCATATTTCCCACAAGCCCCATGGTTTTACTAATTCTTCCTCCTTTAACCAACCAAGACAAGTCAGCTAATGTAAAAATATGTTCTACATGCTCTGCCATGAACTTCATTTGCCTTACTACTTCCTCATAGTTGTGTCCTTGCTCAATCAGCCTAGCTCCCTGTATAGCCATAAGCCCAATTGCTATAGAACCAGCTTTTGTATCTATAATCCTAAACTTATTATCAGGATACTTCTTACTCATTTCCTCTAGAAAAATATATACGGTCTGATATGTCCCTGATAATTTACTGGAAAAGCATAAATAAATAACATCTTCACCCTTTTGTGCACATTCTGTAAACGTATTAATAATATCCTCTAAAGAAGGTTGAGACGTTTGAGGGACTATTCCATTTCTCATAGCTACAAAGACATCATCGACCTGTATATCTACTTTATCTTTGTAGTCACACTCTCCAACCTTTACTCTAAGTGGTAAACTTCTAATATCATATCTTTGCATTTCTTCTTCTTGTAAATCACATGTACTGTCCACTAAAATTTTCATCATCTTATCACCTTTTAATTTTTCGTAGTTCCTATATGATGATAGCATACCAACTTTTTATAAAGATTATATAAAAAAATAAGGAGGCCTATCTAATTGCTTTTACTAGCCTAAGATACCCTCCTTATTCTTCTTTATTTTTTCACTGTTATGTTTTGCATAGTATTAATATTCAACGTATGATTATTGTAGGATATAATGTAAGCGCCCACTAGTATAACCCCTATAACTAACAACATTAAAATCGGTGATTTCCTCATATAACTCCCCCATATAAATCTTATTAAATCGTTCTAAATTATATCATTATCATATGCACTAAGCCCAAGTATATTTACATTTTCTCTTTGTTCTTTTTACAAAAAAAAACCTCCATCTGGAGGTCTAACTTATATACTACTCTGTAATTTTCATTCCTGCAACCATTGCTAATTCTCTAATTGTAGCTTTAGATATTTTCTTACCTCTATAATCAATTAAATCATCCATACTTCCACTAAAGATATCAGCTGGCTCATACTTTTTAAGTATAATTCTTTCATCATCCACAAAGATTTCTAATGCATCTTTCTCATTGATGTCTAAATTTCTTCTTAACTCTATTGGTAATACTACACGCCCTAACTCATCCACTTTTCTAACGATTCCTGTTGATTTCACTATAATCCTCTCCCTTTAAATAAATAATTTTATTACACTAATGTATAATTTTGCCCATTTTTATTTATACAGTACCATAATTAGAAATAAAAGTCAATTAAGATGTTGTAATTTTTTAGCGTTTTATAAAACTTTCCTTTCATTTAATATTATAATATTGGTTAAAACCTTATTTTGTACCTATTTTATAGATATTTATTGTATTTTTTTAATATTCTTTGTCGAATTATCTTCGTAATTTTATGGATAAGCTATTTTTTCTATTTCCATTTTTAACTTTTAAAGGTATTTTTTTTTCTGATCGCTCATATATTTGTATGGACAAGGTACTATATTCTAGTACTTTTATTATTTTGTTAATACTATAGGAGGAGCTTATGTTAAATTATCTTTGGAGCTTTATGATTATATTTTCTATATTAATGGCTACTTTTGGCGGGGGTATGCAGGAACTTACTACCAGTATTCTTTCTTCTAGCCAGAGTGCGGTCAAGCTCTGTTTCGAGACTTGCGGCATTCTGGCTATGTGGATGGGGGTTATGCGTATTGCTGAAAATGCTGGCCTTATCGATACACTTGCAAAGAAAATGACTCCTATCCTTAATTTTCTTTTCCCCAATATCCCCCAAAATCATCCTGCACGCAAATACATAGCTACCAATATCATCGCTAACTTTTTAGGTCTTGGCTGGGCAGCTACTCCTCCAGGACTTAAAGCTATGGTCGAGCTTCAAAGACTTAATAAAACTAGTGGTGTTGCAACTCATGATATGTGTATGTTTCTTATTGTCAATATCTCCTCCATTCAATTGCTTTCTATTAATATGATTTCCTACAGAGTTTCTTATGGTTCTATTAATCCAACCGAAGTTGTAGGTCCATCTATTATCGCCACTTTGATTTCTACTGTTGTAGCTATTACCTTCGCGAAAATAATGTATAGAAAGGAGCGATAATATGAAATTCTTAATGTACCTATCAGATTTTTTGGTTCCTACCGTTATAATTGCTATCGTTACCTACGGATTACTCAAAAAAGTTAATGTTTATGAATCCTTTATTGACGGCGCTACTGAAGGCCTCAAGGTGGTTGTTAATATCTTGCCTACACTTATTGGTCTTATGATGGCTGTAGGCATGTTGCGTGCTTCTGGCGCTTTAAATGGTATCGTAACCTTATTAAGCCCCCTTATCAATCTCACTCATTTTCCAGCTGAGGTTGTCCCTATTGCTATGATGCGAACAGTTTCTTCCTCTGCCTCTACTGGACTTATTTTAGATATCTTCCAAACTTATGGCCCTGACTCTTTTCTCGGCAGACTTGTTTCTATCATGTTCGGGTGTACCGAAACTATTTTCTATACTATGTCAGTTTACTTCATGACCATTAAGGTTAAGAAAACGAGATATACCGTTGTCGGCTGCCTTTTAGCTACTCTGGTAGGTATTATTGCTTCTTACTTCCTAACAATGTATATTTTTGGTTATTAATAATGTAGTTTTCTCCTAAAAATGATATAATTAATATATATTTTAGGATATAATTAAAATACATAGATTAAAGAAGACAAAGCTCATGCTAAATCTACAAATGAAGGAGTAATAATTATGTTAAACAAACTAAAATCCCTATTTTCAAATAGTTCGGATATATATCAAAACGAAGTCCTCTATCATAAAAATGGTTCTATCATGTATGAGGGAGATATAAAAGGTTCCCAGTATTATGGCACTGGTAAACTTTATAGCGAAGAAGGTACTTTGATTTATGAAGGGGAATTCAAAGCTGGTGAAACTCATGGCAAGGGAATTTCTTATCTTGATGTAAACGAAACTTATAAAGGTGACTTCTACAAAGGTGAAAGAACAGGTATGGGCGTTTATACATGGCCAGACGGTTCCTCCCATGAAGGATATTTTTTAAATGGTGTGCGTGAAGGTAAAGGTAAATTCCATCATGCTGATGGTACTCTTTATGAAGGTACTTTTATGAACAACAAAATTCAAGGTGCTGGCATTGCAACTTTTTCAGACGGTACTCTCTATGAAGGTGAATTCAGAGATGGCAAAGTTACAGGTCGTGGCAAGTTACATATTAAAGATGTAGGTATTTACGAAGGTGATATCCTAGATGGGAAACCTCATGGCAAGGGTACTCTTACCTACTTAGATGGTTCTATGTATCGAGGCGATGTAGAAAATGGTGAACTGACTGGAAAAGGCATGAAAACTTTTGAGAATGGTCATAAATATATCGGTCAGTTCAAAGATGGAAAAATGCATGGTAAAGGTAGCTATGAAGATGAAACAGGTCACCGCTATGAAGGAATCTTCGAAGATGATTATATGCTAGAACCTACTCATGCAGTCTTAGAAATCACTGGTGTCGGACACTATGAAGGCGAAATCCTAGATGGCGTGCCTCATGGACTTGGTGTTTTCCATCTAGTAGATGGTACTATTTATAGAGGTGATATGGTCCATGGTCATATGACTGGTAAGGCTACTAAATCTTTCCCTAATGGACATAAATATGTAGGTCAATTTGTAGATGGTCGTATGCATGGTAAAGGTACCTATCAAGATGATACAGGTGTCACTTATATGGGGCTTTTTGAAGAAGGTTATATGGTTGAACGCCTCGCTTAATTTTTATAAAATCTACTCACCCTTATAGATTTATCTCATATACTATATTGAGCTTATCTATAAAGGTGGTCCAACAAATGGAAAGATGGAAAAATTATGGACTTTGGGTATCTATAGCTGCTCTTATTCCACTCGTTCTTTCTTCATTCGGCATCAACATCATCCCCAATTATCAAGAAATAGTTAATGCTATTCTAACTATTTTGGTCACTGCCGGTATCCTTAACAACCCTACTACAGTTACCAAGTGGTTCAAGGATGATACTGATACTAAATAATTTAAGCTTTTCAAAAAGACTGATAACCTATTGTTACCAGTCTTTTTGAGTTTATATAAATCTATATATTCTATATGGTATATCTTACCTTTTTATTTTTTATATTTATGGGAACTTTATAGATCTATTCCCCGTCTTACTTTATATAACAAATTAATATCACTGTTAATAAATTTTTTTATTATAGAAAGGTAAATTAAATCATGAAAAAACTTACAAGAATTTTAGCAACTCTTTTAGCATTAACTATAGCAAGTACGAGCTTTGTAGCTTGTAGCAAAGCACCTACTGACAATAATTCTTCTTCATCTAGTGAAACTACTCCTGGCACAACACTTACAGAAGGTTCTACTCTAGAAGACATCGTTAATAGCATCAACGAAGAAATAGGTCTTCAAATGCCATCTCCTGTTGATGAGGTAGCACTTAATGACTTATTCCACATCACTTCTGATATGACGGAAGAGTTCTCAGGTCTTTTTGCTATGGTAATGACTTCATCTGATAACGTTATAGCTGTAAAAGCAGCTCCTGGTAAAATAGTAGATGTAACCGCTGCTCTTGAGCAAAGAAAAACAGATCTAGTAGAGTCTTTCTCTCAATACCTTCCAGATCAATTTGAAAAAGCACAAGCTGGTAAAGTCATTACTAAAGGTGATTATGCTTTCCTTATTATTCTTGGAGATTATGAAAAAGGATTTGATAACGAGGTAGCAAAAGCTGAGGAAATTATTAACAGTTTCTTTAACTAATTAAAGCCCCTTATAATAAGTAGGATAGATTACTTACTCAAGTAGTTATATCCTACTTTTTTCACGATATTATTTATTACAAAGGAGGTACCTATGGTATTTAGTAGTATCCTTTTTATATTTAGGTTCTTGCCTATTGCCTTTTTAATTTATTACCTAACACCTTATAGGTTAAAAAACTTTACTATTCTTATTTTAAGCCTATTCTTCTACTCTTGGGGCGAACCAAAATACTTCCCCATTATGATAGCTTCTATCTTAGTAGATTTCATTGCTTCTAGATGCATTGAACGGTTTAGATCAAACAAGTCGCTATGCATTAGCTTTTTAACACTGTCTATTTTCTTCAATATGGGTATGCTTTTCTTCTTCAAGTATGCAAATTTCTTTATTGATAATATTAATGCAGTGACAACACTAGAACTAACCCCCATTGCGCTTACCTTACCTTTAGGCATTAGCTTCTATACTTTCCAAACGCTTTCTTATACTATTGATGTTTATCTTGGTAAAGTAAAAGCAGAACGCAATATCATTAATTTTGGGGCTTTCGTTGCGCTTTTCCCTCAACTTATAGCCGGTCCTATTGTCAAATACACAGATATTAATAAAGCACTTCAATCACGTACTATGAATCTTGCTCAAATCCAAGATGGGGTTAAGCTGTTCATCCTCGGTCTTGGTAGTAAAGTACTTATTGCTAATAACGTTGGTTCTCTCTGGACCGAGGTCGAACGTCTTGGACTTGGTTCTTTATCTACGCCTCTAGCTTGGCTTGGCCTCCTTGCCTTCGGTCTTCAGATTTACTTTGACTTTAGTGGTTATTCCCTTATGGCTATTGGTCTTGGTAAAATGCTAGGATTTGACTTCCCTCGCAACTTCAACTTCCCTTATATCTCTCGTAGTATGACAGAGTTCTGGCGAAGATGGCATATCACACTCGGTAGTTGGTTTAGAGAATATCTCTATATCCCTCTTGGTGGTAATCGTAAGGGATTAGGCCGTACTTACATTAACTTACTTGTTGTTTGGGCATTTACAGGATTTTGGCATGGTGCAAGTTGGAACTTTGTCCTTTGGGGACTCTTCTTCTTTGTACTTATTTCTATAGAAAAGGCTGGACTTCTTCGTTTCTTAGAACATAGCAAAGTCTTCTCTAGAGTCTATGTCATCTTCTTCCTACTCATTAGCTGGGGATTATTTGCTATTACAGATTTGAATTTATTAGGTGAGTTTCTTGGTAATCTATTTACTTTCCAAGAGGGTATTTCCCCTATTTATTATTTGCGTAATTACTTAGTTACTTTAATCATAGCTTGTGTTTTTGCAACACCAATTATCTCTAATCTATTTAATAAAATCAAACATAAAGAATGGCTTTCTAATCTTATCTACTTAAGTATTTTCCTACTTTCTGTAGCTTACTTAGTCGATGCAACCTATAATCCATTCTTATACTTTAGATTCTAAGGAGGGGCCTAGATGCTTAATTTCAAAAAATATGCTTTACTTATCACCTTTGCCACTCTTATTGTAGGTATAAGTACCGTTGATATGGTTAAAGCCGATAAAAGCTTCTCTGAGCTTGAAAATCGTGTACTCTCTAAAAAGCCTACACTCACTTCAAAAAGCTTTTTAGCTGGAGAGTATAGCGGTAAATATGAAAAATATATCAACGATCAATTTCTCTTTAGAAATAGCTGGATTGATCTTAAATCAAGAGCTGAATATGCTTTGGGTAAGATAGAAAATAATGGTATTATCTATGGCAAAGATTCTTATATGTTCGAGAAGTTTGATAGTCTAAATGAAGATACACTTACTAAAAATGTAGACTCTATCAAAGTATTTATGGAAAAGTACAATTTGCCAACTACATTTGCCTTGATTCCTAACTCTTATATGATTCTAGGAAACAAATTACCTAAAGGCAGTGTACTGCTTAATCAATTCGACTATATAAATACTATTTATCAGTTTTTAGACAAAAGCGCTATACGCTCTATAGACTTATCTAATATATTATCTGAGCATAAAGAAGATTATATTTATTATCGTACAGATCATCACTGGACCACTTATGGCGCCTATCTAGGTTACACCACTTTTGTACAATCTCTCGGGTTATCACCAGTAAACTTAGAGACGCTTAATACCACAAATGTCACAGACTTCTATGGTACTTATTTCTCTAAGACTAAGTTATTTAACGCTTTAAGCGATACCATTACTTACTATCCTATGGATGTGAGTATAACTATAGACGCTCAGCCTTATGAAGGTCTTTATGATATGGAAAAATGGGAACTGCGTGATAAGTATGCAGGATTCTTATGGGGAAATAATGGAGTAACAGTTATAAAGAGTACGCATAACATGAATAAACAAGATGGCCAAACGTCTCGTATTCTTGTTTTTAAGGATTCTTATGCTAACTCTTTTATCCCTTTCTTAACCTATAACTTTGATGAAATTCATGTGATAGACCTTCGCTCACTTCCTATGAAACTTAGCGCATATATGTCACAGTATGCATTTGATGAGGTACTTATTATGTATAATTTCAAAAACTTTGCTGAAGATACTAATATCACACGTATTAAACATTAGAAATAAAATTCTAAAATAAGAGGGTGCGTACTGCATTAGATTGATATCTAATACAATACGTACCCTCAGTTAATTTTTATATTACAAGTCTTACGCCTAATGTTGTAAGCACTCGGTTTATTGGATTAAATATAGTTGTGGATGCTGACCCCGCAAATAATAAGCCAACAGCAACATTATTACCCGTCAAAACTAGACTTCCTGAATCCCCAGATGAACTCATTGCAGTACTCATAATCTGATTTCTGAATATAGCTCTTTTACCACCAGAATATCCTACAGATACAGTACCATTAACACCAGTAACTATACCAGTTGTTAGTTCTGTAGTTCTTCCAGCTTTCTTAAGAGGCATACCTAAAACAGCATTTGTTGTTCCTGTTACAGCGCCAATTAAAGCAATGTTTTTAGACACTTGTGAGGGATTAGGAATAGCAGCAATTGCGGCATCTACATAGTTAACAGGTGTAAACGTTGCAGTTACAAAAGATATTGTAATAAATCTACTTAATGAGGCGATACTATTTGCTGGAACCCCACCATCTAATACTGCTGGTTGCAAAATAGGTGTATGGAGAGGCTCTGTATTTTCACCTGCTAAAACGTGATTATTACTTAATATATACTGTGTAGTACCATCTGTAACTAAAGCTCCAGCTGTTCCAGCTAAAAATAAATTTTGTGGACCAACACTGTAACCAAAAAGCATTGGCCTTACATAACTAACAAGTGAACTAGCTTGAATGAATCCTGATTC
>JAVVPO010000025.1:0-9639 GCA_036655715.1 Cellulosilyticaceae bacterium
TTTCTATATACTATATCTTATAAAGCAAACAACTTATAAATAATAAAGGATGTGTTATGATGGAGAACAAAAATATTACTTTAGAACAAATTGATTTATTAATGAATAGAGCTCAAGTCTCTTATACCGATGCAAAAGAAGCTTTAGAAGCTACAGATGGGGATATTCTAGAAGCACTTTTATGGTTAGAAAAAAACAAGAAAGTAAATACAGCGCCTACAAATGCTGATTTCTCTGCTAAGGTTGGTGGATTTATTGATAAACTTAATAAAACACGTTTTAAAATGTTTAAACACCATACTACCTATGTAAATATTCCTCTTTCTATTGCTTTACTTCTTATTATTCCTACTTTCTATGTATCTATTATCGCTTTACTAATTAGTTTAATTATCGGCGTTAAGATAGAATTAGAAGGTGATACAGATATTGCAGAAAAAGTTAATGCAGAAATTGATAAATTCCAAAAATAGTTTTATATTATATTGTATAGAAACGATTAATTTGCTAGATGCTTAAATTAATCGTTTTTATTATTTTAAAAGGTAGGTGAATAATGGAAAATATACTTATGATAGAAGATGAAAGTAAAATTGCTCGTTTTGTTCAATTAGAACTTGAGCATGAAGGCTATTCGGTTACACTATCCTATGATGGGCGTAGTGGCCTCGAGAAGGCACTTTCTATGCACTTTGACCTTATCATTCTTGATGTAATGCTTCCTTCATTAAATGGTATGGAAGTTTTAAGAAGGATTAGGTTAGCATCCGATGTGCCTGTTATGATGCTTACAGCTAAAGATGATGTTATGGACAAAGTTATGGGACTTGATTTAGGTGCCGCAGATTATATGACTAAACCTTTTGCTATAGAAGAATTACTGGCGCGTATTCGTGTTATTTTTAAACATAAATCTAGCACTTCACAAAATAAGGATACTAGTGAACTCCTTACTATTAGAAATCTTTCTCTGAATCCGACCAAAATTGAAGTCTCTTATAATGATATACCTATTGAGCTTACGAAAAAAGAATTTGAGCTTCTTAAATATCTCATGCTTAACAAAAATATTGTTATGTCTCGTGATCATATTTTAGAGAACGTATGGGGTTACGAATATGTTGGTGATACCAATATCGTAGATGTTTATATACGCTATTTACGTAGCAAGATAGACCAAAGATTTGAAGATAAAATTATAAATACTGTACGCGGAATGGGGTATCAAATAAAAGATGCGTAAGTTATTAAAAGTTCCTAAGCTTATTATTAAAGTTCTTTTAGCTCTTATTTCTCTTTTTAGTAAAATTATCTTGCAACTATTAATTTGGTTCTTAACTCCTTTATCTCTTTTTCTACGTAAATCTTTAGATAGGATACATCTGTCTATTACACTCAAACTTAATCTTTTTTATGGTACGCTTTATATTTGCTGCTTTGTACTTACTTATGCTATCACCCTGAAAATCTATTTGTATTATATAGAAGCACATATCTCTAGTAATCAGATGATTTCTGTTCTATCTCTCCTTATCATTAGCATGATGTGTATTTCATTTATTTTATTTTTATTCTTAGGTCGCTTTGCAACAAGAAGCTTTCTCTCTTCCCTAAAGAGTATGGATGAAACCATTAAGTCTATTGATACGAACAAGCTTGATAGTCGCCTAAATATTAGTGGCACGAAAGATGAACTTAAAGACTTAGCCAAAACATTCAATAGCATGATGGATAAACTTGAAATCTTTATTAATAGCCAAAAGCAATTTGTATCCGATGCTTCTCACGAACTTCGCACGCCTATTGCAGTTATCCAAGGTTATGCCAATCTACTTAGCCGATGGGGCAAAGATGACCCTGCTATTTTAGAAGAGTCTTTGGAATCTATTAAACAAGAGACTGATAATATGAAGCAGCTAGTAGAAAAACTTCTTTTCTTAGCACGTACAGACAAAAATACGCAACATGTAGAAAAAGAACTTCTTAATCTTTCTAACTTAGCCAACGAAGTTCTAAAGCAAACTTCTTTTATTGATGATAAGCATCTTTTAAAATCTAGTATTGCTGAAAATATTATGATTTGGGGTGATTCTAGCCTTACCAAAGAACTTCTTCGTATCTTTATAGATAATGCCATTAAATATACACCTGAGAATGGTTGTATTGAACTGGTTGTTAAAACTAGTGGTAAAAATGTCATTCTAGCCATTAAAGATACAGGTGTTGGTATTGATTCAGAGCATCTTCCTCATATTTTCGAAAGATTTTATAGGGTCGATGAAGCTCGTCATGATCAGCATGGTAGTTCTGGTTTAGGCCTTTCTATTGCTAAATGGATTATTGATATTCATGAAGCTGAAGTCTATGTGAATAGTATTATAAATAAAGGCACAGAATTTATTGTTTTTTATAACAAGCCTACAGTTTAACACAATCATCTTATGCTTATAAATAGAATAAAGACAACTGCTTAGGTGATGCTAGCAG
Organism: Cellulosilyticaceae bacterium; assembly: GCA_036655715.1. GTDB lineage: Bacteria > Bacillota > Clostridia > Lachnospirales > Cellulosilyticaceae > JAVVPO01. The sequence goes on from JAVVPO010000025.1 coordinate 2,488, forward strand.
TTGCCTTTATTCTATTTATGCAATTGCGTGTGAATATTACATTTAAAATTTGATTGAAGGTTTATATTCTACTGTAATCAGCTTTCCACCTGTTTCTCTCAGTGCTTGTGCAATACAAATGGTAGAATACCCTATACATGTACCAAACTCTAATATCCTTTTGGCTTGTATGGTTCTAATTAATCCCCCTAAGAGCTTACCCGTTTGTAATCAAAGATTAATAAATTTAAAAAGTATTATTTTAGAATTCTTTCAGCTAATATTACTTCATCTGCAACATTACTCTTTGTTTCCATAATTGGTTTAAAATGATTTTTCAGCCAAAAATGTTCAGATTGAGGATTTCCTTTTACCCAAGCTAATCGAATAGATTTATAACCTAAGCTCATAAGATGTTTACACAAATATTCAATAATCTCAGTGCCTAAACTTCTGTTTTGCATAGATGTATTCATCATAAAAAATCCTATATAGGCAATTTCTTTTTGTGGATACCCATCTATGAAATCCATTACTGCTATCAGTTTTTCTTTTTGGTAGAATCCTATATAATATTTATCTTCTATTGTCTTTCCAGGAGGCACACCTCTCATATTATCAAGTATCCCCTCCCGGGTTATAAATGGCGGACAATATTCATAGTACATGATATTTTCACTACACAATTCATATATTTCATCAACATTTCTATCAGTAAGCCCCCGAACATCATATTCCTCAGAAAATAATTCTATTTTCATTTTCATCCCCACTCTACCTTTGATTTTTGAATTTAAAAACTAACTATTTTATAAATAATCTCCTCTAACAGAACTTTACTTTTTATATCTCTTTACGTATCCACATCTCTTACAAAGTTCTTCAACGGCGCATCTATTTGAGAAACCTTCATAGAGATTCTTAGCTCTTTCAGATGCTAATATATCTTCCATTGATGACTCAAATAAATTTCCTAAAGGAATGTTGCCTTCACTATCTAAACAACAAGGCACTACTGTGCCATCTACTAATACCCCCACTTGGTCTCTTAGCCCATAGCAAAAGGCTTCTTCATCTATTATTTCTCTTTCCATATCTGGCCACTCAAACTTTTCTGCCATATTTAAATAGAGATTCTTAGCTAATTTAAGACTTGGCTTCTCTTGTAATTTTTCTCTTATACTTATATCTAAGCCTAGCTTTTCTTCTAATAGACTAATGATATCTGTATTTAGTCTATTACTTCCTTTAAGCTCTTCATTATCCATATTCCAGAGTCTAATACTACAAATAATGTTACTCTTTTCTCTTGCTTTTATTATAAAATCTACGATTCCCTGTACATATTGATGTAAATCTATCACTTGATCATTGGCTTCAAAACTATGAAGTGAGATATTAATTTGTCTAAGGGCTGGTGAGTTAATCAACGTATCCTGCACCTTATGAAGTAATGTTCCATTGGTAGTTATATTAACCTTTAGTTTGTTTTCATAGCTTATCGCTAAGAATTTACCTAATTCTGGATTAAGTAGCGGCTCCCCCATCAAATGTAGATAGATATAATCCGTATAGGGCTTTACTGCTTCTATAACATGTATAAACCTTTCTTCATTTGTCATTTTTAGTTTTCTTTTTGTCTTAGGACAAAAATTACAACTTAGATTACATATATTTGTTATTTCAATATATACTTTTTTAAATCTTTTCATTCAATTGTACTCCTATTCTTTAATCCAATACTGATTCCCTGTATGGTCGCGTTCCATAAAACCATATTCAATTAGGGCTCGTCTTAGTGTTGCATAGTCTTCATAGATACGCTCTAGTATACGATTAAGTTCCGTTTCACTATAAATCTTTCCTTTTTTAAAGTTTTCCTTTACTTTTTCTAATACAATAATTTTCTTTTTCTCTTTTGCAGGGTAATTTTTAAGACTTCCTGATGCATCAAAATAATTAGCAATAATTTTTTCTTTTTCTCCCTGTGTTGTATGGTATCTATCATCAATCATCGTTGCTGTCTTTGAAGCCTCATGAAGTTTAGATTTTTCTAACTCTTGTATTGGTTCACTCTGCTTAGTTTGAAGAAGCTGCATCATTGCTAAAAATAGCTTAGCTTGTTTTTCTTTTTCTCTTAATCTATATTTATGATTTCTCACAGTCGAAGGGTGAATCCCCATCTCTTGTGCCACTTCTTTATCACTATTTCCATCTACTAAACATTGTAAAAGCTGTTTTTGGATTTCTGTCACACCAAGAAAACTATTATTCATATTGATAATATATTGTAGCATTGAATGATGCTGACCTTTAATATGACACTCTATCATTTTCTTAGCATCATAAAAATGTCCCTGAACAGGGAATACCTCACCTTTTTCAAATTGCTCTCCACATACGATACAGATATAACGATCTTTTTCTATTATGTATCCTCTCTGGATTTCTTCTATTGTTGCATTCCAAAATAGCTCATTAATATTTTCCACCATATCCTTATCACTCCTCTTAGATTTATTATAGTATCACCAAGACTGCATTTCAAGTATTAACCCAAATATTTTTGTAAATTGTTTGTTGTAACCCAAACTTTTTTATATTTAGTTTGTTTTATTTTTAATTTTTCATATTTTTCTCATACTTACTTCTCTCTTAAATCATAGATAAGCAATTTTTATTTTCAAAATTTGTTTCACCTGGGAAAAAATATATGCTAGAATATAAAAAAATAGTAAAACCTGGGGAGCTCGTATGCGGGCTGAGAGGAAGTTATCAACTTCGACCCTTAAACCTGATTTGGGTAATGCCAACGTAGGGAAACAAGGTGAGTATAGAATATACAAAGCACAACTTGTCTACGGGTAGGTTGTGCTATTTTTATTTCAAAAAATTCTATAATCTCAAGGAGGATTAGGCAATGTTATATACTACCCAGATGGATGCTGCTAAACGTGGTATTCTCACAAAAGAAATGGAACATGTTGCAGCTTATGAACAAATCGATGTACAGGTACTTCTTCATCTCATAGCTGAGGGAAAAGTAGTTATTCCAGCAAACAAAAATCATAAATCCCTTACCCCTTATGGTATAGGCCACCAACTAAAGACTAAAATCAATGTTAATTTAGGTACTTCTCGTGACTGCCTGAATCTAGATGTCGAGATGGAAAAAGTTATGGCTGCTATCAACCTCGGTGCTGAGTCTATTATGGATTTAAGCTCTTTTGGAGATACTGCACGTTTTCGTCAGAAGCTTACTAAGGAATGCCCTGCTATCATTGGTACTGTACCTATTTATGATGCTGTGGTCTATTACAATAAACCTTTGAAACTTATTACGTCAGATGAATGGATAGATATTGTACGCATGCATGCTCAAGATGGTGTAGACTTTATGACTATTCATTGTGGCATTAACCGAGAGGCTGCTAGGACTTTTAAAGAAACTCACAGGCATACTAATATTGTTTCCCGTGGTGGCTCTATCATCTTTGCATGGATGGAACTTACAGGATGTGAGAATCCTTTCTTTGAACGCTATGATGAGATACTAGAAATCTGCAAAACCTATGATGTGACTCTAAGTCTTGGTGATGCTTGCCGCCCAGGAAGTATTGCTGATGCGGGGGATGTCTGTCAAATTAAAGAATTAGTTACCTTAGGTGAATTGACACAACGTGCTTGGAATCATAATGTTCAGGTTATTATTGAAGGTCCTGGGCATATGCCGCTTAATCAAATTCAATCTAATATGGAGATTCAGCAAACTATTTGTAAAGGTGCTCCTTTTTATGTACTTGGACCACTTGTTACAGATGTAGCCCCTGGATATGATCATATTACAGCCGCTATTGGTGGTGCTATTGCTGCAACTTATGGTGCTTCTTTCCTATGCTACGTAACACCTGCTGAGCACTTACGTCTTCCTACTGTAGAAGATGTAAAAGAAGGTATTATCGCCTCTAAAATTGCAGCTCATGCTGCAGATGTTGCTAAAGGCATTAAAGGTGCCGATAGCTGGGATTATGAGATGAGCAAGGCAAGAGCTAATCTAGATTGGGAAAAACAGTTTGACTTAGCCATAGACCCAGATAAAGCACGCCGTTACCGCAAAGAAAGTACTCCTGAAAAAGAAGACACTTGCACCATGTGCGGTAAAATGTGTGCAGTCCGTAACATTAATAAAATCCTCCGTGGTGAAGATGTAGATATCATGGACTAATTTTCATAGAACTTAATCCCCTTGCACCTACTTTAAAATCAAATTCATTTTAAGAAAGAAGGTTTTTTAATGAAAGTCAAAAAATTAACTCTTGCAGGGCTACTTATTGCCATTGGTGTGGTATGTGCTACTTTCTCTATCCCTATAGGTGCAGCCAAATGTTTCCCGATTCAGCATATGGTCAATGTCATAGCCGGTGTTCTTCTTGGCCCTCTTTACAGTCTATCTGTTGCCTTTTGCATTTCTCTTATACGAGTTTTAAGTGGAACCGGCACACTTTTAGCTTTTCCCGGTAGTATGCTAGGCGCACTTTGTTGTGGGCTTCTCTTTAAAAGGTTCCACAAACTTCCTATCGCCTATTTAGGTGAACTCATTGGTACTGGTGTGCTAGGAGGACTTGCAGCTTTTCCTGTTGCTACCCTTCTACTTGGAAAGGAAGCCGCACTTTTTGCTTATGTCCTTCCCTTCATGCTAAGTTCTCTAGTAGGTGCTACTATTTCTATTTTAGTTTTAAATGTACTTACTCGTACTAAAGTTTGGCAGGAGTGGTTTATATGTTCGCAAAAATCTTAGAGAATACGGCATCCTGCCATCCACTTGTTCATTGTATAACAAATTATATTTCCGCCAATGACTGTGCCAATATTCTTCTAGCTTGTGGGGCCTCTCCTATTATGGCCGATGCCCTCCAAGAAGTTGAAGAGATTACAAGCCATGCCAATGCTTTAGTTCTTAATATGGGTACGCTCAACGAAGACAAACTCCGCAGTATGCTCTGTGCCGGGCAACAAGCTAATCGTCTAGGTATTCCTATTATTTTGGATCCCGTAGGTGTAGGTGCTTCTACTTTTCGAAGAAATGCTGCTAAGCAGCTTTTAGAGACGCTTCACCTTACTGTTATCAGAGGGAATGCTTCTGAAATTGAAACCCTCACCACCTATCAATCCGTCTCACAAGGCATAGACGTCAATACTACATCACTTGAATCCACTTCTCTTCTCTTTGCACAGGAGTTAAGCAAAAAAATAGGTGCTATCGTTGTCATTAGTGGCGCTACTGATTTAATCACCTATAAACGCACTACTTACCAGGTCTTCAATGGACACCCTATACTCACTCGTATTACGGGAACAGGTTGTATGCTTACTAGCCTTATTGGCGCTTACTGTGGGGCCAATCCTAGTAGTCTGCTAGAAGCTACAGTTGCAGCTGTTGGTACCATGGGATTATGCGCTGAGCTAGCTTATGACCAAACAGAGTCCTCTCAAAGGGGCACAGGGACACTTCGTATACGCCTTTTAGATGCTATTAGTTTACTTACACCCACTCAATTACAAGGAGGCTTATGCTATGATAAACATCAGACATCACCTTAAACTTTACGCTGTAACAGACCGCTCTTGGTTAAATGGCAGCTCTCTTTACGAACAAGTAGAGGCTGCTCTTGAAGGGGGTGCTACTATGATTCAGCTAAGAGAAAAAACTTTGTCTTTAGAAGCTTTTTTACAAGAGGCCCATCTTATCAAAGAACTTACAACCCGCTATAAGGTTCCTCTTATCATTAATGATAATATACAGGTCGCTTTATTAAGTCATGCCGATGGTGTACATATTGGTCAAACAGATACAAGCATCAAAGAGGCCCGTGCTTTACTCGGACCTCATAAAATCATTGGCGTAACTGCCAAGACCCCAGCACAAGCTATTGCAGCCGAACAAGATGGTGCAAACTATATTGGCTCCGGTGCTGTCTTTGGTTCTTCTACCAAACAAGATGCTACCACTTTAAGCTATGAGTCTTTACAAGCTATTTGTCAAGCAACCACTCTCCCAGTTGTAGCTATTGGTGGCATTACACATACAAATCTCTCTACCCTAGCAGGCAGTGGCATTTCTGGTGTAGCTGTTGTTTCAGGTTTATTCGCAGCCACTGACATAAGGCAAGCTGCTTCTGAACTTTATCAATTAACAGATAAGGTGGTGACTTTATGAAAGCCGTTTTAACAATAGCAGGATCAGATTGTAGCGGTGGTGCTGGCATTCAAGCAGACCTCAAAACGATGACTATTCATCAAGTCTATGGTATGAGTGCTATTACTGCTCTTACAGCTCAAAACACCTTAGGTGTTAGTGCCATTCAAACGGTTTCTCCTGAATTTCTTCTTGAGCAACTGGAGCGTATCTTTGAAGATATTCCCCCAGATGCCGTCAAGATAGGCATGATTGGAAGTGCCGAACTTACTCAGGTCATTGTCCATACACTCAAAAAATATAAACCACCTTTTGTCGTAGTGGACCCTGTAATGGTAGCCACCAGTGGTGCAAACTTAAGTACATTTAATGCTAACAAGACACTTTTACTAGACCTACTGCCTCTAGCAACTCTTATTACCCCTAACTTATACGAGTTAGAACAGCTTACTCAGGCTTCACCTATCCTCACAAAATCACAAATGGTAGAAGCTGCTAAAATACTATCCCATACCACAGGCACTGCCATTCTTGCCAAAGGTGGACATTTAACCGAAGAGGCTAGTGACCTACTCTATTTAAAGGATGATACCCTTCATTGGTTTGAAGGCAAACGTTATTTGACTACAAATACACACGGTACAGGTTGTACGCTTTCTTCTGCTATTGCCTGTTATTTAGCTCTTGGTCACACACTTTCCGAAAGTGTCAAACGGAGTAAAGACTACGTTGCTGGTGCCATTGCCGATGGCATGAATCTTGGCAAAGGAAATGGGCCCCTCAATCATTGTTACACTACAGCATTTTATGGATAATCTATTCATTTGAATAAATTAAATGCTAAGTATATCCTCAAAACAACAAAAGCTAACCTAAAGATGCCATTCCCTCTTAAAAACACAGGCACACTTAGGTTAGCTTATTGTTTGTGGCAAAGTTACTTCATCAACACAGCAACAAATCACTACCTCATAACA
>JAVVPO010000025.1:9739-28605 GCA_036655715.1 Cellulosilyticaceae bacterium
ATAACGGATGAAATTAAGGCAAAAACACAAGTCATTTTAAGTGCTTTAGCTTATAAATGAAGAAAGTAAATTTCTAGAGCCTCCTAGAAATTTACTTTCTCAACCTGAAATATGTACAAGTTAGTACCCTGAAACTATAAAATATTTACTAATCTCCCCCAATCCTCTCGCGTATCAATATCTTCTAGCACCTTTATATCCTCTACCTCATAAACCTCTACTTGCCCTGGATATTTCTGCATAACTTGCTTGCCTCCCGTATCACCTACCAAAGCTAATAGCTCTTCTTTATAATAACTATCAAACAAGGTTGGACTTCCTCGTCTTCCTTGATATCCTATGCATAGCATCTGCTGTTTATCCTTTTCAAAGCAGCCTATCAGCCCCTCCATAACTTGCCAAGTCACAAAAGGTTGATCCCCTACTAAGAACATATAAGCATCACAAGCTCTTCCTGCTTTTATCCCCAGTGCAATAGAGTGGCTTATTCCTTTATCCACATTTTTATTCTCAACTATGTGAATAGTGTGATTAATCTTTAAATCTATCAACTCTTCGTATTGTGTAACTAAAATAATGTCTTGAAACTCTACTTGAATAGCCTCTTCAATAATATGCATAATGAGCGGTTTACCCTTAAAATCTGTTAAGAGCTTTTTACCACCAAATCGTGTGCTATTGCCTGCTCCTAAGATAATGGCATTAATTTTCATTTATTAACATACCCATAGCTATTTTTTCTGCTGTAATAGGTAGTGTTCTTACATTAACTTTTGTTGCATTATACACTGCATGTGCTAATGCTGGTGGTGGTGTATTAATAACAACTTCCCCAATAGACTTAGCCCCAAATGGACCTGTTGGTTCATAACTACTTTCAAAGGCTACACGTACATTCCCTACATCTAAGCGTGTTGGCACTTTATATTGCATAAAGGAGTTATTCATCATCTTACCATTTTGCGCATAGCTTACTTCTTCATAAAGTGCCATACCAATACCTTGTACAATTCCCCCCTCAGCCTGAATACGTGCTAAGTTTTTATTGATTACAGTTCCACAATCTACTACACCTACATAATCAATAATTTCTATTTGTCCTGTTTGTGTATCTATTTCTGTCTCTACAAATCCCACCATAAATGGTGGTGGTGAAGTTGGACTAGAATGAGATTTACTTGCCACTAAATATTCACACTCGTCTCCTACCACTTGCTTTTGTGCTAGACTGTCTAGTGTTAGTACTTCAGCTCCATCTATTGTTTCAAACTGAGTGCCATCAAATTCTATATCCTGCTTATCTACACCTAATACACTAGCTGCTGCACCTATCATTTTTCCTCTTAAGTCTTCACAAGTTTTAATAACAGCCATACCTGTTAGATAAGTAGTACTTGAAGCATAGGAACCTGTATCATATGGAGAAATATCTGTATCTACTCCATTTACAACGATTTTATCCATATCACAGTCCATACACTCTGCCACCATCTGAGCTAGAATAGTGTCACACCCTGTTCCCATATCGGTCGCACCAATAAGTAATGTATAGAATCCATCATCATTTAATCTTACCTCTACAGATGCTACGTCTATTTCCGCAATAGCCGAACCTTGCATAGCCATAGCTACACCAACTGAACGTACTTTGTCCTTGCTCACTTGTTTAGATGGATATTTCTCATCCCACCCTATCATTTCTTTTCCTGTTAGTAAGCATTGTTTAAGCTCACTGCTTTCAAGCACATTATCATAGTAAGCTGGTAATACTTCTCCTACTTCTAAGATATTTTTAAGTCTTAACTCTATAGGATCCATATCTAGTTTGACAGCTAATTCATTAACAGCGCTTTCTAAAGCAAAGAGTCCTTGTGTTGCCCCATATCCTCTGAATGCTCCCGCTGACATAGTGTTACTATACACTACATCATAGTCAAATTTGAAAGCCTTAGCTTTATTATAAAGTGGCATACTCTTATGTCCTGATAATCCTACTGTTGTTGAAGCATGTTCACCGTACGCCCCTGTATTTGAAAGTGTGTGGATTTGAATAGCTTTGATATTTCCTTCTTTATTACTACCAATCTTGACTTTCACTTTCATCTCATGTCTACTTGTAGATGCTGCAAAAGTCTCTTCTCTTGTGAAAATCATCGCAGAGGGTTTACCTGTTTTAAGCGTTACTAAAGCTGGGAATAACTCACTTACTATAGTTTGTTTTGCGCCAAACCCTCCACCAATACGTGGTTTGACAACTCTTACTTTTGACTTGGGTATATCTAAGGCTCTTGCTACTATTCTTCTAACATGGAAAGGTACTTGTGTACTAGATACCACATTGAGTCTGCCATTGTAATCTAAGTAAGTATATGTTCTAAATGTCTCCATCATAGCCTGGGCATTCGCCTTAGCATGATAAGTCTCTTCTATAATATAGTCACACTGAGCGAATTCTGCCTCCACATCACCACTTACAAATGTACCTGATGCACATAAATTACGCTCTACATCATTTCCTATATCAAAGTTCACATGATAATTATCTTCTTGATGAATGACAGATGGATGCCCGATAGCTTTTTCAAAATCTAATACAGGTTCTAATACTTCATAATTCACCTTAATGAGCTTGATAGCTTTCTCCACTGCCTTCTCATTTTCCCCTGCCACAATGGCTACTGGATCTCCTACATAACGCACATATTCATCCAAAATAAGTCTATCATATGGACTTGGTTCTGGATAAGATTGTCCCGCCATCGTAAATCTTTGCTGCGGTACATCTTTGTGTGTCATAATACATTCAATCCCTGGTACTTTAAGGGCTATTGCTGGATTAATATCTATGATTCTTGCATAAGCGTAAGGACTTCTAAGCACCTTTACAACTAGGCACTCCTTTGGCATGATATCTTCTGTATAAACTGGCTTACCAGTTACTAATGCCATAGCATCTAATTTAGTAATTCCTTGATTAACAACTCTCATCCTTATGCCCCCTGACTTCCTAGATATTTTTTGATTGCTCTTAATTGCCCCATATAGCCTGTGCAGCGACATAGATTACCTGCTAAGTACTGTTTGATTTGTTCTTCTGTTGGGTTATCTAATTCTCTCTTCATAGCAAGTACATTCATAATAAATCCTGGGCTACAGAATCCGCACTGCTCTGCACCTTCTTTAGCCATGAACTCCCCAAACTCTATAACTTCTTTTTCTAAGCCTTCAAGAGTCGTTATCTTTTTCCCATTTGCCCTCACAGCTAGTACTGAACAAGATAATACCGGCATTTCATCCATCCACACTGTACATAATCCGCAGTTGGCCGTCTCACACCCACGCTTAACACTGTACCAGCCCTTTGAACGCAAAAAATCTATAAGTAGCATATCTTCTACTATATTTTCTTGATATACCTTTGAGTTGACCCATACTTTAATTTCCATTATTTATGCCTCCTGACCTACACTACTGATTTCTTCTATTCCTCTTTGAACAAGTACCTTTGCAAGTAACTCTCTATACGCTTTACTTGCTCTTAGGTTACTACCAAAATCTAATGTTTCAACTACTTTTTTAGCCGCATTCTCAATCATTTCCCTAGTTGGTAATTCACCAAGTAGCGTCTCAGCTTCATGGGCTCTTCTTGCTTTATGAGGTCTTGCCCCCACAGCTATTTTCCATCCCGCCGGGCTCTTGCCTACACACACCACTAAGTTTGGTATATCTGTGGCAGTATTTCTATGTGTTTGATAACTTGCTCTATCCCCATTTTTCTTAATAATTATTTTGACTAATATGTCCTTTTCTCTCTTTGATAAGATGAATTCTTCTAGGGCTACTACTCCACCTTTATGTAACACAACATAGGTATCAAGTGATAAAAGAGCTGTTAATATATCCGAGAAACCAAAACGTGAGAATATGCTTCCACCTATAGTTGCCGTATTTCTAAACTGCGTCCCTACAATATGCTGAACAGACTTGGCTACTAGACCATCAAAGTGATTTTGTAACACTTCACTTTTTTCTAACTGTCTAAGACTTGTCATACAACCTATTTCAATAGTTTCTAATGTTTCTACTATTTGATTAAGGCCTAGTTCTGATAAATCAATGGCTATATTAATATTCTTTTTACACATTTTAAGCCATAACATACCACCTAGAATAACATTATTTCTATTTTTATTAAGTACCTGATACGCTTCTTCTAAATCTTTTGCTACTAAATAATTTTTGATTGTAACCATTACTTCATCTCCTTTATTTTTATAAATCATTAGAGTTTCTCTATTGTTTATGGATAATTAGCATATGCTCTCTCTCTCTTATCATCTCTGCTTTGCCTTCATAAAGCTTATCCAAAGCCTTTTGCAAATGAGCTTCCCAGTTCTTTTCGTCTTTACGCAAGGCAGCTAGAATTGTTTGTTCATGTAATATCACTATTTGATCTGCATACTGTAAAGCTAAATTGGGATCATGTACAGATAACAACACAGTCTTATGACTTCGTCTTACCACTTCTCTTAAATCCCCTAAAAATTGATGTTGCTTCTTAAAATCCAAGTAAGCTGTCGGTTCGTCTAGTACCATAAGGCTCGCTTGTTGTACGAAAGCACGAGCTAAATAAACCATTTGCCGCTCTCCCCCACTTAGAGTGAGTAGACTTTTTTCTTTTAACTTTTCAATCCCTAGAAATTCTAATGCTCTGACAGCTTCTTCTCTATGCTTCTTCTTAGGCGTTTCAAAAACGCCTAGATACGGAGTCACTCCCATTAATACAAAATCCTCCACTTGATAGTTAAAAGTTGTACTCATTTGTTGAGGCACATAAGCTATAAATCTTCCTCTTTCCTTAAGACTTAGACTATCTATTGCCTGTCCTTCCATACTTATACTGCCATGACTTGATTTCATAATCCCTGCAATAGTCTTGATAAGTGTTGTCTTTCCTGCGCCATTTAGCCCAAGTAGTGCAACGACTTCACCTGCTCTAAGCTCTAAGGAAACCTCTTTGATAATAGTATTGCCCTCTATACTTACAGTTATATCTTTGATTGCTATACTCATCCCTTAACTCGTCCTCTCCTACAGAGTAAATAAGCCAAAAAGGGTGCACCTACTACTGTCGTTAAGATACTAATAGGCAATTCTGTTGTAAACGCGCACCTTGAAATAGTATCTGCTACTAACAAAAGTATCCCGCCAACAATAATGGCCATAGGCATTTCCCACTCCAACCGATCACCTATAGATAGTTTGACTATATGAGGTGCCACAAGACCTATCCAGCTTACTAATCCAGCGACAGATACTACCGCTGCCACAAGACAAGTGGCACACAAAATACTTAGTAGTCTAATCTTATGAGGTGCCACACCCAAAGTAAGTGCTTCCTCTTCTCCTAAAGTCATCACCTTCATCTGCCATCTCATCATAAATAGCACCACCGTAGCCAAGATCAAAGTAGGTAAAATACTTGTAATTTGCTCCCAACTCGCATTATAAAAGCCTCCCATCATCCAAAACTCAATAGTAGGCAACTGCTTATAAGGATCTGCTACATACTTTAAAAACATAGTTATTGCCGATGCAATAGAATTTATCACAATACCTGCAATTACTAACCCTAAAAGTTTATTCCCTGGCACTAGCTTCGCCATATAAAGAGCTAATAATACAGCTATTATACCCGCCGCAAAAGCGTAAAGTTGTAAACTTACCGGCGACTTTGGCATAAGTAAAATAGCTATCACAGCACCTACCCCGCAGCCAGAACTCACGCCTAATACATCTGGCGATACCAATGGATTACGAAATATACTCTGATAAACAGTACCCGAAAGAGCAAGTGCCCCTCCGCAAAGTACCACCAATAGTACCCTCGGGAGCCTAATTTGAATCAACAAAGTGTAGACCTGTGAAGACTTATCACTCCCACTTAATACAGCCATGAACTCTTCAAAAGTAATAGGATACCTTCCAAGCATAGCCGTTCCTATAGCTAGAATAACAAGCACTATACCTAATAGTGTTAACTTACTTTTATAAGGTAAGTCTTTTATCATAGACCCATATCCTGAGGTGTTACTTCTATATCAAAGAATGTCTTATAGAAGTTCTGAGCCTCCTCGGTATACTCTTCCATCGTATAAAGCTCTGGATGTAAACTATTAACTAACCATAAAATCCCAAGTACAGAAGATGGAGTTGGATAATCCCATGGTTCTAATATAGATGGGAACGTATACACATTGCCACTTGTTACAGCACTTAGGTTACTTAGCTTAACATCCCCTGTAATTTCTTCTTGTCCATAAGAAGCATATCCCACGCTATAGATATACTCTGGATTCCATACAAGAAGTTCTTCTATTGATACATTTGCCCAGTACCCATCACTCAAACCACCTGCTACGTTTTCTCCACCTGCCATCTCAATCAAATCATTTTGATACATATTTGCTGTACATGTTGTAAGAAAACTTGACCCACCAGACATATATACCTTAGGCTTGTCTTGTACGTCCTTTGTTAAAGCCTTTACTTCTTCCATCTTACTTGTATAATAATTGGCAAGTTCAGTCGCTCTTTCTTCCGCCCCAATAACTGTTCCGATAAGTTCTACACACTCTAGGAAATTCTTCATACTTTCCGGCTCTACTGCAATGACAGGAATATTTAAAGCCTCAAATTGAGGAATAAACTCTTTCAATCTATAAGGCATAATCACCACATCTGGATCAAGTGCTAATATCTCCTCCACATTCACAGACTTACCTGAACCAATAGCTGGTAAGTCTAAGAATTCCGGTGCTGCCACTTTATAAATCTCTCTTGTATCCGCCTTCATTTCAAGTCCAACTACCCTATCCTCCGCACCTAATGCAATAAGTAATGATGAAGTAATATAATAAGAAGATACAATACGGTTCACTTCCCTTGGCACAACCACTTCTCTACCTAATTGATCCGTTACTGTAATCGTATCTGATAAGGCTTCACTAGTCTCATTCGACTCTCCATTCTCCACAGCAACCTCTACCTGCGTAGCTGCTCCTTGTGAACTTTCTCCTTGTACAGTACACCCTGTAAATGCCATTCCTACTACTGCAAAACTTAATAATAAACTTGTGAATTTCTTTAACATATTTTATCATCCTTTCAAATTAGCCTGTCTTTTAGAAGTCTATTTTTATGTATTTTTTATTCCTAAACTCGCCATTATTTCAGCTATAATCAGCTCTCTATTCTTCTTCGTCACTTCAAATACCTTAGTATCTGCCCTCTGCATAATCCCTTGTATAAACGTGCTCTCACATTGCTTAAGTACCCCAAAGACTACCCTCTCACTTTCAAGACACCTCAGCACCATATCCTGAAAGACCTCAGCATGACGCTCCAGCTTCCCAAGTTCATCCATCAGTATCACCTCTTCACATACCAAACTCTTCGCCAATACTTCCACACCAAGCGTCTCAAAAGTCTCCGTAATCCCCACACAACGCTCACTACCCACCATCACCGAAATAGGCGTATTATTTTTATATTTACCAACCTCCACCAGCCCCGACAAATAAAATCCCCGCCGATCCCCCTCAATCTCATAAGGCAAAGTCCTAAATCCCACAGAACCCATCCCGAGTTTCTCAATCACCTGAGCCACAATAGTAGACTTCCCAACACCCTTCTCACCTGTCACAAATATATTTCTATACACCATACGTAACCTCCTTATGCCTTCATCCTCTATGCCTAATGCAACGTATTCTATACCTTTTATATTAAACTACTTCTAACTACTTCACTACCCTATTTATCGACCTTCTGATATTATCACTCACAAAAAAGGACACCACCAAAATCCAGCAGATGCCCTTTTCCCCATATTCTATTCTACCTCAGTAGCTGTCTTAACACCTTTATCCTGAGGTAATATTAAATTCATCACACTAGCAATAAGGAATGATACAACAATACCACTTTGTGCAAATAACAAACTTGCCCAGTTAGGTAAATTAACAAGTGCCTCTGGCACATTACCAAGACCTAAACCAAGCCCTAATGCAAGTGCTACTATCATTGCATTTCTACCTTCCATATTCTCCTTAAAGATAAGCTGCATCCCACTTACTGCAATCATAGCAAACATAATAACTGTCGCCCCACCAAGTACTGATTGAGGTGTTGCCGCTACAATAGCTCCCAGTTTAGGAAAGAAACCTGCAAGAAGTAAGAATGCCGCACCAGTCATAACCGCATATCTATTGACTACTTTCGTCATACTTACAAGACCTACATTTTGACTAAATGATGTATTTGGAAGAACCCCAAAGCATGCTGCTATCGCACTTCCTACACCATCTGCAAGGACTGCACCTGATAACTCTTTATCCGTAGCTTCTCTACCAAGTCCCCCCATAGTGATACCTGATACATCCCCTACTGTTTCTACTGCTGTTGCTATGTACATAATTACCATTGGTATAATAACATCTAATCTAAATTCAAATGGGAAAGCAAATGGCTTAGGAAGGCTTACCCAGCTAGCTGCTGCTACTCCTGAAAAATCTACTTTACCCATAAACATTGCTACTACATAACCTGCTATAATTCCTATTAAGATTGCTGATACACTTGTAAATCCTTTAGTAAACTGCTTAAAGAATATAATAACTACCATTACGAATAATCCTAATAGTAAATTACTCATTGAACCAAAGTCCGAAGCGCCAATCCCACCTGCGAAGAACTTAATTCCTGTTGGAATTAAAGATAATCCAATAGCAATAACTACTGTTCCTGTTACGATAGGAGGGAAAAACTTTTTAAGTGGTTTAATAAAGAAACCAAGTAGAATCTCAACTAATGCACCTACTAATGATGCGCCCATTATTGCACCATATCCATAAGCACCTGCTGCTACTTTCACAGTTGGTAAGAAACCAGAACTTGTTCCCATAACGATCGGAAGCTTCGCTCCTACTTTCCATACTGGATAAAGCTGAAGTAATGTTACAAGTCCTGCAATAAACATTGCATTTTGCATAAGCATTGCTTTTTGCCCTGCATCCATGTTTAACATTCCACATACGATGATAAGTGGAGAAACATTTCCTACAAACATTGCAAGTACATGTTGTAACCCAAGTGGTATCGCTTCTTTCAACGGCACACGGCCATCTAATTCATAAATACTTCCCATATTTCCTTTTTTACTGTTATTCATACTTTCACCTCATCAATTTTGCTTATTCATATACGAACACAACTTCGCATGAGGTATAACTAAACCTCGTAGTCCATCAATTTACGGTTGATAGGTAGAAACACTTAGCCCTTATTACTAAATTTATACGAAATTCTATATATGAATTAATTTATTAGTTTTACTTGAATATAATACCACACTTTTTTCATTTTGTGAACATTATTTTTATTTTTTAATTTAAAGTTCGATTTCGTTTCAATCTTTTCTATTTTTTCGATTAATATCCTATATCATTTTTTAAAGCGTCCTTAAATTCTTCATAGATAAATCTAGTATTGGTGCAGAATGAGTTAGTGCCCCGCAAGATACATAGTCTACACCAGTTTCTGCTATTTGTGCTAATCTCTCTAGTGTCACATTTCCTGAGCACTCTGTTAGAGCCTTGCCATTTATCAGCTTGACAGCTTCTCTCATCATTTCATCACCCATATTATCTAGCATGATAATATCCGCTTTAGCCTCTACTGCTTCTTCTACCATCTCAAGACTTTCCACTTCAACTTCTATCTTTCTTACAAATGGTGCATATTCTTTTGCTCTTTGCACAGCTTCTTTCACACCGCCAGCTGCTGCTATATGGTTATCTTTAAGTAAGATGCCGTCAGATAAGTTATATCTGTGGTTATATCCCCCGCCTACTTTCACTGAATACTTTTCAAAGATACGCATACCAGGTGTAGTCTTGCGTGTATCTAATAATCTTGTATGCTTTCCTTCTAAAACTTTCACAAACTTATTAGTAAAAGTTGCTATCCCACTCATACGTTGTAAGTAATTTAGTGCCGTTCTCTCCCCAGATAAAAGTACACTGATACTTCCTTCAAGTATACCTATTACTTGCCCTTTTACTATTTCATCGCCATCTTTAAAGTTGGTTTCAAATTTTATTTCTCCCAATAACTCAAATACTCTTTTGAAGATATTAATTCCTGCTAAAACACCATCTTCCTTACAGATAAGTTCTACCGTCCCTAACTTATCTTCCCTCATAATAGCTACTGTTGTCACATCTTCACTTGTAATATCCTCTTCAAGAGCAGCTTTAATCCACTTATCTGCATTGATTAACATTGTTACACCATTGTTCATAAAATTTTTCATCCCTTCTTTTAATTTCATCTAATACTAACTGTTTATATACCTCTTGCAATGTTTCTAATTGATATGTATCTAATTCTGTTTCTACATAATCCGCTTCACACTCATGCTGAGCGGCTTCCTTTGCAGCCCTTCTAGCAAACACCAAACTCTCTAATAGTGAGTTACTTGCCAGCCTATTGGCACCATGTACCCCATTGCAACTTGTTTCACCTACTGCAAACAAGCCTTCCATAGAAGTTCTTCCTGATAAATCCACCGCTATTCCCCCCATAAAATAATGCTGCGCTGGTGTCACAGGTATAGGATCTATTGTAATATCAATGCCTTCTTCTAAGCATCTCTTATAAATGTTAGGAAAATGATTTCGAATTCCCCTCTCCGGTATCTTTTCTAAGGATAAATAGACATAAGATTTATCCTGCTTCGCCATCTCTTCGTATATAGCTGTACTTACTACATCTCTTGGCAAGAGTTCATCTACAAATCGTTCACCTTTATGATTGACAAGGATTCCCCCTTCACCTCTTACTGCTTCCGTTATCAAAAACCGCTTACCCTGTTGCTGACTATAGAGTGCTGTAGGATGAATTTGAATATATTTCATATCTTTTAATTTTACCCCATACTTCAATGCGAGTGCTATACTATCTCCTGTAATATGAGTAAAATTAGTAGAGTTTTCAAACACACCACCAATTCCCCCGGTTGCAAGAATGACTCTAGAACTTACTAGCTGTTCTATCTTATCGTCTCTCTTCACAACAATCCCCTGAATTTTTTCATCTTGTATCATCCAGTCAATCATCATAGTATCGACGCTTAATGTGATATTTGCTTCCCTTTTTACCGCCTCCACCAAAGCTGTCGTAATGGCTTCACCTGTTACATCTTGATAATGTAATATACGCGCCTTACTATGTGCCCCTTCTCTGGTATAGCATAGTCCTTTCTCATCAGACTCAAAGTTTACACCCAGTGCCATAAGTAAATCTACCATTTCTCTTGATTCATTAATCATTGTCTCCACCGCTTCTGGATTATTGATATAACGACCTGCTTTCATTGTATCTTCAAAGTAACTCTCAAAATCATCGCCATCCCTAAGTACAGAAATTCCTCCTTGTGCTAGATAAGAATTACTCTTTAATAACTCGTCCTTTGTAATCATAAGCACCTTCATAGTTTTAGGTAAATGAAGCGCCGCGCAAAGTCCAGCTACACCTGTTCCTACAATAATAGCATCATATTGTTTTTTCATGCTCTACCTCTTTTACCTTGCTAATAGGTGCATACTCTCTAAAGCACCTTTTGCTTTTTGTCTAAGCTCTTCGTTTAAATGTATTTGTGGTTCCAATATCCTTAAAGCTTCATACATTTTTTCTAAGCTAATTCTTTTCATATTCGGACAAAACTGCCTATGTCCCACTGAGTAGAATTTCTTAGTCGGATTCTGTTTCTTTAACTCATACAAAATCCCCATTTCAGTACAAACAATAAAAGATTCTTCTTCACAGCCTCTAACATAATCAATAATTCCTGATGTACTTCCTACATAATCCCCAAGTTCTACAACATCCTCTGTACACTCTGGATGTACAACTATTTTGGCCTTTGGTAAGGTCTCCTTTGCTTTAAGTATATTTTCCTTTTTGATACTCGTATGTACATGGCAAAATCCATCATTTAAGATAACATTTTTCTCTGGCACATGGGCTGCTACATATCTCCCTAGATGCTCATCTGGTATAAAATAAATATTCTTCTCAGAAAGGTTCTTTACAATATCTATAGCATTTGAAGATGTCACACACACATCAGCTAATGCCTTAATTTCCGCTGTTGAATTAATATAGCATACTACAGCTAGATCTTCATAAGCCTCTCTCATTTCTTTAATCTTCTCAGGATCTACCATATGTGCCATTGGGCAGTCTGCTAACTCATCCGCCATAACTACCTGTTTATGAGGGCTTAATATTTTAGCACTTTCTCCCATAAATTTTACGCCGCAAAATAGAATCGTTTGTTCTTTAGCCTCCTTACCTATTTTGCTTAGGTAATAAGAATCCCCTACATAGTCGGCTGCTTGCTGTACTAAATCATCTGTATAATAATGAGCTAAAATGATAGCATCCTTTTCTTTTTTCAATCTACTAATCTCTTCTAGTAATGTATTTGTGTCCATCAAATCCCTCTTTCCACTATTGATATAGATATTAATTTTTTACATATGTCTTGTCATATATATTAACACATTCTGTTGATTATTCAATAGAATATCCATATCTATTTAAAAGATTTTTTAGTATACTATAATCATGTATTAAATTACTTAAAACATGGAGGTACTTATCAATGGCTAACACATATAATGAGATTTCTCATTTAATTTCTAATAAAAATTACTCACTTGCTGAAAATAAACTCTCTAAAATTTTTGTTCATGATGATCAGTGGCATTACTTTTACTCTCTCATTTTGATTCAAAAATCTTGGTTTGACAGCGCAAAAAAACATCTTGAGCAAGCGATTTCACTTAATCCATCTCACGCTGCTTATCAAAAAACATTTGCCAAATTTATGGGACGTAATCGTTCTTATAGCAACGATTACTATAACAGTCCTCACTACAGAAGACGTTCTGGTTGTTGCTGTTGTTGCTGTGATGATTGTTGTTGTGAATTTGATTGCTGTGATTTAATCTGTGCTGATACATGTTGCGAATGTATGGGTGGGGATTTAATCTCTTGTATTTAGGAGGTTCATAATATGTTTGGTTATGTTACCCCCCTCAAAGACGAACTAAAGGTTGCCCAATTTGAAGATTTCAGAAGCTACTACTGTGGACTTTGCCAGCATATTCGCAGGGATTATGGCCAGCTTCCTAGATTGATACTTAATTATGACATGACAGCTTTAGCCCTTCTTCTAGATGGGCTAAGCCCTCATAAATCTTATATTCGCAGACAAATTTGTCTTACTCATCCTCACAAGAAAAAGCCTATGATTATTAATAATGATGCTTTATCTTATGCCGGGGCTATGAATGTAGCCTTAGTCTACTATAAGCTACTAGATGATGTGCAAGATGATAAAGACCTAAAAAGCAAAGCTTTAGCTGCAAGCCTTAAGCCATACAAGAATAAGTTTCCAAGAGAAATCAATCCTATCTTAAAAATGATAGAGACCAACTTGCAAGCTCTCTATCATTTAGAAGCAACTAAAGAGTTCTCTTCTCTTGATGAGATTAGTGATCCTTTTGCTCAGATTGTTGCTAACATTCTTGTGATGTATCCCTATGAGTTACGTGAAGATAACGCAGAACTTAGGCAACAACTCTATCAGTTTGGTTATGCCCTTGGTAAATGGATTTATCTTATTGATGCGTTAGATGATTTAGAAACAGACTTGAAAAATGACAAGTTCAATCCTCTTCTTCATCTTTATCAGCAAGAAAACGAATCTTATGAACAGCTACTAAGCCACGTGAGCGAACCTGTTACCTTTACTTTACTTAACTGTGGTTATGTCTGTAAATCAGTACTTAAACGCCTACCACTTATTCGCAGTAGAGCTTTACTCAATAATATTGTAGTACTCGGTATGATGGATCAATATACTAAAGTAACTTCTTCTTGTCATTGTAAGAAGAAAGCAGGGAGGTAAGTTTATTGTCTGCAAAAAATATATCCATGGGCGGTATTTTAACTGCGCTTACCATCATCCTCTTATATTTAACTTTGCTTATTCCGACTAATACGCTTACTTTGCTTACACTAGCAGCTTTTATGGTACCTATTGCACTTATGCGTTGTAATCTAAGAACATCTATACTTGTTTATATCTGTTCAAGCATACTCAGTTTCTTACTACTTCCTTTTAATATATTCTTGCTCTATACAAGCTTCTTTGGTTGCTATGGTATTATCAAATCTCTTATTGAAGGATTAGATAAGCTAGCACTTGAATGGGTACTCAAACTTATTTATTTTAATATAGTCTTTTTTATATGTATTAACATTATTGAAGAGTTCTTAAATCCTAGTCTATTTGACAACTTAAATGCTCTTGCTGCTAAATTCCTACCAGGATTATCTTATGGTGGTTTCCTCATGCTTTGGCTTGCAGGTCAAGTGGTGTTTGTCTTATTTGATTATGCATTAACTTTACTTATTGATACTTATTATAAGTATTTTAGAAACAACTAAATAAAAAGGGATAACTTATAGAATGAGTTCATTTAACTACGTCTATAAGTTATCCCTTTTGTTCTTTTAATTAGTACTAATCCCTATATTTATCAATCTAGCAACTAAATGCTTCAGTATACCTTTATATCCTAAAATTAATCCTTAATACATTATCCACCAAGAGTAACATCTTGGGCATTGTACCAGCTAAGTGCCGCCTTGAAATGATCTTCATTAAAATCTGGCCACATATCATCTAATGCAAATATATCTGCATAGACAGATTGTACGGGTAAGAGTCCTGAAAGCCTTTGTCTCCCACCTAAGCGTATGACCAAATCAATACGTGATACATCTTTAGACATGAGACAGTCATAAATACTCTTACGATTTTTAGAATGTGTATCCATATGTCCTAGATCCCATTCCCATCCATAATTCACTAAGAAGTTTGCTCTGATATGCCCCTCTCCTAAATTGGTACGTGTAGTATAGGGGAGTAGTTCTTCTGGAAACATCTCTGAATCAGTATTTCCCACCACTAGTAACGCTACATTTTCTGTCTCTATCAGTTTCACCGCATCTACACAAGCTTTTGCAAAAGCCTCTACCTGCACCTTCGGTCTCTTACAATTATCTGTAGTAAATCCATAATAAGTAACTTCTTCAACACCATACTTCTTGCAAAGTTTTAAAAACAAAAGTCCTGGGTCTAACCCATGATTATATCCCTCATGCTTTTCAAGTCCTGAAGACTTAGCCCACCGTCTATTTCCATCTGGAATAACAGCAATATGTCTTGGTATCCTCAAATTACTCACCTCTTTTCTGAATTATATTATTGCCCTAAGACTTAATTTTATTCAGAGCAAAAGGTTCATTTAATTATTTAACCTTATCTAGTTCATCCCACACATCTGGAGTTTCAAGACCTAATCTCCAAATTGCATAACCTTCTAAATCATATTGGTCAATCATTTCTACCCTCTTTGCAATAGTTGGGGCATCTTCTAACCAAACTTTATATCGTTTATTATCTACAACTTTTTCACCGTAAAGTTGCCCTGTATACTCATCTGGTACAGTCTCTATACCTAGCTCATTCATTCTACGTCTTACTTCTTCCATCCCATAGGCTCTTGTTTCAAGCCCTGCACTTGTTTCTGCCCACATCCTTGAAAAGGTTGGCATACCTAGAACAAGTTTCTCATTAGGTACATCTTCTAGCGTTGCTTGTAATCCTTGACTAACCCAAGGAAGACTCGCTACAGGTCCTGCTTGTTCAGAACCAGACCAATGCTCATCATACGCCATAACAATAAAGTAATCTACGACCTCTGCAATCTTAGACCTTTCATAGTGACCTGACCAAGCTGATGGCATATAAACATCTACAGATACAGTTAATCCTTTTTTCTTAGCTTGCGGATAAAGCTCACGCATAAACTGTACCCATTCTTGGCTAAATTCTGGCTGTATATTTTCTACGTCTATATTAATACCATCTAAATTATAAACTTCTGCATAACCCAGTAATTGATTTATCACATGTTGCCTACGTGATGTACTTGTAAGAATAATCTTAGTGAGCTGTGGCTCTGTAAAGTTATGGCTCATTAACCCCCATACTTGGAGTCCCTTACTATGTGCTCTATCTACATATTCCTTACTTCCTTTATCAACTAAATTCCCCTCGGCATCTTCAAACTCAAACCAAGTTGGTGATATAACATTTGCACCTTTAATTTGAGTATATTTTGTACTATTCCAGTTCCCCGCTGTACGTGCAGCTAACTGATCCCATACTAATTTAACCTTCTCATTTAGTGGATTCTTACTTGGTAATGGCTCGTACTTCTTATCTGCTACTACTTCTGTTTCTCCCACTATTTTAATATCATCCTCTTTGATAAACCCTATTATGCCATTTTCATCTCTTACTCTTGCATAGCCGTTTTCTACACTATATATGATGAGCTGATGATCCTTTTTTACTTTGTCTATAATAGGCATTTTATGATCTGGGTGTGTTCTAAGTTCTGAGTTTCTAGCATTAACTACTGCGGTTTGCTTTGCTACTCCTAAATCAGAAGCCTTGTATAATCTGTCATCCACGCCTTTTGTTATATCAAAGTTATATCTAGGTTCTAAATAATTCTCAGAGATATAGGCAATACCGTCTTTCTCAAGTAAAGCTTCCTGCATTTGACTAATCTTTCCATTAATGCTTACTTCATTACTTCCTCTCGTCATCCTAACGACTTCATTCACTGTCGTAATGGTTAATACACCTTCTGATGTATCATAGAAAATCGCATCATCTATATATTGCTTCGCAAATTCTTGTGATAAGTAACTTACGCCCTCTATCTCAAGTACTGGTTCTATAGTATCAATTCTTTTATCTTCAAACACTAGGTTTAGTTTTCCTGGTGTGAATTCACTAAAATATGTAATAGGATCAACTTCCTCTTTATTCGGCATCCCTACTAATATCCCAACAGCTATTGCACCTATTATTATTAAACTTACTAATATTATTAATATTTTCTTTAACATGTCGCTCCTCCTCTACCCTGTAAGTATACCACAATAGATATCATACTCATACTTAATATTATGACATATTCCTTACACTTTCTTTATCTTGATAGGTTCTTTTCCCAACAAAAAAGCATTGAATAAGTCATGACTTTTCAAATTAAGTCACCCTTATTTCAATGCCCTTTATTTATCTTTACTATTCAACCTTGCTATTATTTTTTTATCCTTGTATCGGCATTACCTCTGGAGCTTGAAGAAGTTCCACTTGTAAATTCACTTTTTCATTTCCTCTAATCACTCTTACATTAACTATATCTCCTACTTTTTTAGACTGTATATTACTCTTTAGTTGTTCAATCGTTGTGATTTTTTGCCCATCAAATTCTAAGATAATATCTTTTGGCTGCATACCTGCAAGATCTGCACTACTACCTGGCACTACACTTGCCACATATACACCTACAGGAATTTCATAAGCATCTCCTAAGTTTTGTGACATTGTTGTTCCTGATATACCAAGTGATGGTCTAGCCACTTTACCATTTAACATAATCTCTTCTATAATAGGTTTAACATCATTAATAGGAATTGCAAATCCCATACCTTCTATTTCACTATCTACTAATTTAATTGTGTTAATCCCTACCACTTCTCCTGTTGGTCCAATAAGTGCCCCACCACTATTTCCTGGGTTAATTGCTGCATCTGTTTGAATTAAACTTAAATCCTTATCTGGTAAATTAACGCTTCTATTTAGTGCACTCACTACGCCTACAGTTAGTGTATTATTATATGCTTCATCAATTGGAGTTCCTATAGCCATTGCTAAGTCTCCTACCTTTAAAGTATCACTATCCCCAAGTGGTGCTACTTTAATAGCTCCTCTTGATTCTTCTGGTATATCCACTTTATTAATAGAAACTACTGCGATATCTGTTAGGGAATCTATCCCTACTAATTCTGCTTTTACTTTATCATTTCCAAGTAGTGTAACCACTAGGTTGGTTGCCCCTTCTACTACATGGGCATTCGTTACGATATAAACCTTTTCCTCAGTTTCTGAGAATATAACTCCAGATCCTAGTCCTGACTGTGAGTATTCCCCTGCAAAGGTATTGATAGTCTGATTATTAATAATAGATACAATAGATGGCCCAACCTCTTCCGCTATGTCTCCAATACTTCCATTTGCTACTACTGGCATCACTTGGTACTTGCTTGTTTCATTAGTAACTGTCTTTGTTTCCACTTGTTCCTGCAGCCCATTAGCTACTTTTTTCTCATCTAATAAGCTACTTGCCACAGCAAAACTTGCACCAATACTTCCGCCACCTACTAAACTAGCCACTACCATACCTACTACAAATTTTTTGAATCCGCCATTCCCCTTTTGTGGTTTTATCGTTTCCACATAATATTGCGCTTCTTTATGTTCTTCATCCTTATACATCATCTATTCCTCCTTATAACCCCTTTAAAAGTTTTTATTTTATTTGTTGCTATAACTATATAAGAAGTTTTTGAAGTGACAATGATTTATTTTTGAAGATATAACTACTCAATTATTAACTTTCTGTTATTTTCCATCTTATTTATGACTATTTTTCAAACTCTTTTATCTGAAATCTTATCTCATTATCCTATTTTCTTTCTTAATCCTTGATTTTACTAGGTTTATAGTTTATGAACTTCTTTATATTTTATGAAGTTCATTAATATCTTATTTAAAATCTTTTCGTATTACTCGTAGACTTATT
>JAVVPO010000026.1:0-18663 GCA_036655715.1 Cellulosilyticaceae bacterium
GAAGGCTTATCTAATCTTCCTACTGGAAAGATATATTCTGGGTAATCCATAAAATCAATAATATTCCCCTCAACATCCTTTGCTGCTGTACAAGTAATACCCACGGGTTTATTAAGTACAATATAAATCTTTTCTTTTTCTACTATAGGTTTTTGATCTACAAGGATTTCATCCTCTTCTTCAACCCATTGCCCAGGTATACAAAGCTTTCCATTTACTATTACTCTATTTTCTTCAATTAGCTGATTCGCTTGTTTTCTTGAGCAAATTCCTTTATTGCTAAGCATCTTATTAATTCTCATATAAATTTTTCTCCTATTAAAAAAAGCTCTGCATATTTAAAATGATTTATATCTTTTTTATTCCTGCAAATCTCTTTACTTATTGCCATTAGTTCTTTCTACTTTTCTATTTTCAAATTATCTTTTATTGAAAACTTCTATTAAAAGACTCTTTTTCTATTGCAAGTTGAATAATCTTTTTCTTCTTTTCTTTCATCACTAACATATTGCATAGTAGACTACTTTATACTAATTACTCTTATTAATTAAAATAACTAGCAAAATTCTTTGTTTATACAATTTATCCAAAAAACATAATGAATCAAATAAAAGTTAGGGCAGACTTCATTCATCAACATTGTTATAATGAACTTGTAACTTCCCCCAGATGTTACAGCAAATATTAAATTTATTTGCTACCCCTAGAATAAAATACCTTCTCTCAAGGAAGAAAGGCCCGTTGTCTTTCTTCTTTTTTTGTCCTTTAATTTTATAACACAAAAAAGTCCTATGCATTCTTTAACTCATAGGACTTTTACCTTTTTAATTGTCTTTTAAAATAATTTTATAAATCCCCTTAATAGCTGGATTTTTCCTATCTAGCTTATCAGCCATCTCTATATCTTTTAGAGCCTTTTCTCTATCACCCTTTATAAAATACACTAGTGCACGTTCTGAAATAGCATGTGCATCTTTAGGTCTTCTAGTCAGATACTCATTATAATGCTCTAATGATTCTTCATACTCTTTTTTACTTGCATAGATAAATCCTAAACAATAGTGAGCTAAATCTGCATCTGTATCTAAAGAAAGGACTTTATGATAAAGTTCCTGCGCCTCGTTATACATCTTTAAACTCATGAGTACACTTGCCTTGCATTCATAGCCGAGTGTCTCCTCTGGCTCTTCTTGTATCGCCTTATTAAAGCATCTAATAGCTTTAGCATATGAGTCTTTAGCTAAGAATTCATCTGCTTTATGGAAATAACGCTCATAGTCCATATTGATAGAAAGCACACCCTCTAAATGGCTTTGTAATAAAACAATATTCATTTGATCGCCACCATAGCTATGTATATACGCTGCAAGTTCACTTGCTCTTGTTCTATCCATATCCATTGTAATAGATGCTTCTACTTCATTAACTATAAAACGTCTTTCCTCTACAGGTAATAAAAGTGCTTTTTCAGCCTTTCCTACAATACTATATGTTTTTTCAGTACGTTCACTATCTACAGTGAGTTCCTTGATTGCATTTCTATAAACTGTTGCATCCTTATACCACCCAATAATACAGTTTTCACCTTGCTTATTAGGAGCTAGCCAAACTACGGTAACACCTTCTGCTTTATCATCATCAGCTGTTACATCTTCTATATTTTCAATGGCAATCTCAGATAAACCTTCTCCATAGCCATAATAGTATCCATTTGCATTTTGAAAATTGTACCCACATAATGGAACGATTTTCTCTTCATCCCCTTCGCCTACATAATATTTCATCCAATCCGTTGTCACAAATATTATTTTCATTCGATTGTCTCCTATCTTAAGTCGCATTATGCTAGTATTATATAATAGATAAACCTTCTTAATCTATAGTGGATATGCCTAATTATCAGCCGGGAATACTATGCCATTTTCCCTTCTAACCGCTTCTAGTACCGTCATTACTTCTCTCATGAGTTCATAAGAATAAATTTTTGATTCTCTCTTTTCACTTTTCAACGTCTCTACAAACTCTTTTATTTCATAGTACATAGGCATATACTGCCTCTTTGGTGTTATATCTTGTATTTCTTCCCCATTGCCTTTAACTCTTTCTAGCTTATCTGGGCTAGAAATACGGTGAATAATCAAACTACCTTCTTCTCCCATAATCTCACTTGCTATAAAAGATGCATTAATCTTAGAGTAAATAAGCGTAACCTCAAATCCCTCATAAGCTAATATGATACTTCCAGCTCCATCTACGCCGCTCTCTAGTCTAGTGACTTGGCTTTTGATACTTTTAGGTGTTCCAAATAAAGCCACACAAGGATAGACGCAATATACCCCTATGTCCATCAATGCTCCTGCACTAAATTCAGGGTTAAATATATTCGGCATTTCCCCTTTTTTATAAGCATTATACTTGGAGGAATACTGACAAAAATTAAATACGACTTGTCTAATAGGGCCTATTTCATCTTTATTTTTCTTAATCTTCTCAAATATAGGCATAGACAAACTTTTCACCGCTTCTATAAGTAAGACATTATACGCTTTAGCCTTTTCAATCAAGATATCTAACTCTTTCAGGTTAGATGTTATAGCCTTTTCACAGATTACATGCTTACCTTTTTTGATAGCTAATAAAGCTTGCTCAAAGTGCATGGCATTAGGTGATCCTATATAAACAGCATCCACTTTACCACTCATCAGCATTTGTTCATAATCTGAAAATACATCCTTTATATCATTTTCTTTTGCAAATTTCTCCCCTGTTTCTTCATTTCTAGAATAAATAGCAGTTACTTCCACTTCCAAAATATCTTGAGCTGCTTTTATAAACTCTGCTGAAATCCAACTTGTTCCTATGATTCCGAATTTTATCATACCCAACCTCCTCATATATTATTAATATTATTTTACTACACTTTATTTTTTTATTCTAATAAATTTTCTATTTTTTAACTTTTTATGTAATTTTTCTTTTGCTTCACCTTATCTCATAGAATTTCTTTTTTGGTGGCACACTATAAATATATAAGGACTTGAAATGGAAAGAGAGGTTTTATTATGCTCAAAAAAAGAGCTTATCAAATAGCTATTCCGCTATTAGCTATTCTTCTATTTTTCTCTACGCAAGCTAGCAGTTTAGCTCATTTGGATAATACAAAAGTTGATTGGTGGTTAGTAAGAGGGAAAGAACATACAACGCCTCGTGTCAACGACACTTTGAAATTCGACTTTAAAACTTACGATGCTTACTATGTAGGTGATACTTCTAGATCTGTTCTTTATCTTACCTTTGATGAAGGATATGAAAAGGGATATACCCCTGCTATTTTAGATACGCTAAAAGCAAATGATGTTAAAGCTATCTTTTTTGTTACTTATCCCTATTTAAATACTAATCCAGACCTTATTAAACGTATGATATCCGAAGGTCACATTGTTGCTAACCATTCAAACCATCACCCTTCAATGCCGGGGTATACTGGTGATGAATCTAAGTTTAATCGTGAATTTCAAGATGTAGAGGATAAGTACAAAGAAATTACAGGACAAGAAATGGTTAAGCTTTTCCGTCCGCCAATGGGCCATTACTCTGAAAAATCTCTTGCTATGACTAAAAATCTAGGCTATAAAACTGTTTTTTGGAGTTTTGCTTACTCTGATTATAATGTAGATAAACAACCAAGCCATGCCAGTGCCCAAAAAATCATATTAGATAATCTTCATAACGGCTCGATTGTTCTGCTTCATGCTGTATCTAAAACTAATACCGAGATATTGGATGGTATTCTTAAAGAAGCCAAAAATCAAGGTTATACTTTTGAACTTTTTAGTTAATCTAAATATAATACATCACAAAAGAGGCTATCCACTTAGGATAACCTCTTTACTATCTTCTAGTTTTTATGTGTATGTTCAACAGCTGCAAATAAAATGTCTTGATATGCCCAATGTGAAGATGTTAAATCACTAAACATATTAGCAATTTTTGCATCACTACAATCTCTACTAAATACCTTGTTTAAACTCGTAACAGCTTCTGCTCTTGTTAAGTATTTATCTGCCTCAAACACTCTACCCTCTTCTAGTACATAGCCATTCATATATCCAGCCACACTCACGGCTTCTATACTCTTAGCAGCCCAGTGGTTAGTATTTAAATCCCTATAAGTTTGAGGGCTTTTACCTTTAAGATTTTGAACTTTAGCTATCATACTTGCCATCTCACCTCTTGTAACAGGCTCATAAGGTCTAAATCTTCCATCTTCATATCCTGAGATAACTCCCAATTTTTCTAAATATCCAACATATTTATTACTATATCTTGTACCACTTATATCTTCAAAAGAAGTATTCTCTTCAGGTTCTTTACCATCTAACAATAATCTAGCAATCATTGTCGCAATTTCTTCTCTTGTTACACTTCTCTCCGCTCTAAATGTTCCATCTTCATAACCTTTAATATACGGAATATGTGTAATATTAGATTGCTCTGGTTTAACTGGCTTCTCTGGTTTAACTGGTTTCTCTGGTTTACTTGGTTTTTCTGGTACGTATATATTTTCCGGATCATCACAGTAATCATTTAAATTTGTACTTGCATACAGACTTGTATTTGCTAACATTGTTACTCCTAAAAGTGCTGTACATAATAGTGTGTTTATCTTATTAAATTTCATAGGCCCTCCGCTTAATCTCCATAGTTTTAGAACTAGATCAAATTATACCCACCCCTTGACAAAAAGTCTATAATTTCACAGTAATTACAATTTATTACCAACGCCTCTTGTCCTTAATTCTTTTTTATCTCTTTTTATTTAACTTTTTTCGAATTTTGTCATATATTATAAGGTATATCAACTTATGAAAGAAGGTAATTTTATGGCTAGACCTCTCATTATTAACTATTCTCCAGCTACTGTCGGCATCAACGAACACTTTATCATTCAGCTTGATGAAGAACCTTTTCAAAACTGTCTTTGGGAAGTTACTCCTCCTCCCAATGTTCAGCTAATTAATACCAATCGTTCCTTCCGTAGTTCTATAGATATTCGTACATGGGAGTTTGTCATCTTGACTTCTGGAACTCATCAACTCGAATTTCGCTATCGTAAACAATGTTGCAATCACAGAGTTATGAAATCAGTTGTTTACACTATAACCACTATGTAATTTACTCATTCTTTCTCTCCAAATTATAAAAATAGGTTATACCTTAGACTTTTCATTTCAGGTATAACCTATTTTTATAATTTCTTATTTTTCATTATAGAACCAATTATTCATACCGCCTAAATCATACAACTGCGTATACCCGAGTTCTTTAAGGACAACAGCCGCTACTTTAGTTCGTTGTCCACTTCTACAGTACAGGATAATAGGTCTATCATAATCCTCTATCACATCTTCTATTTGATGCCCTAGTACATTTAGAGGAATAAACTCACATCCTTCAATGTGTCTTTCTTCATACTCTTCTTTTGTCCTGATATCTAGTAAAATACCATTTTGCTCCACTATTATCATTTTAGCCTCTTGCGCTGTTATGTCTTTTCCAAACATCGTAAGTCTCCTGTCTATTTTTCCCATTTATGTCTTTTATATTAATCTATACTAACCTTATATTTGTATTTTTTATATTGCATTTTCCATTATACTTTATATCTTAGAAAAAATAAACTCCCCTTTAGCATCATTGCATTAGGGGATTATCTCTTATATAATTGATATTATCAATGTACTATATTTTAATGAAAAGTTATTACTTGCTTCTTTAATTCCCGTATTACTACCTCCATAGTAAATGACATTTACATATAATTCTAGTATTTCTTCTTTGAGAATACTCTTCTTTTAGCTCATAAGCTACAAATAGCTTACATATTTTTTATATACCTAATAAAAATATCTCCTATTTCTAGGAGATACGTGTAAATCAATCGTAGAATTATGATGATTTAAACATCACTATTTTTATTAACACCTACTCTTCTTCTATATACTCTTCTTCCTCTGTGCCCCCCTGCTTCTTCTGCACAACTCCCTCTAAGAGTAATATAAATTGAATACATACAACAGTTAAAATAGCTAAAGGATACAATCCAAGCCCTATAGGTATTCCTAGAGCCCCCACCCCCCAAATACCTGCTGCTGTTGTTAAGCCATAAACTGATTTACGTTCACCTTCTTTAACAGAATAGATGACTCCACCTGCCAAGAATCCAATACCTGTAAGAATATTAGCTAATAATCTAGAGGGGTCTATTTGTCCAAAACTATAAAATCCATAAGCCGAGGTAATAGTAAGCATAGTAGAAATAATACAAACAATAGTATGTGTTCTAACACCAGCTGGTTTACCGTGATATTTTCTTTCAAGCCCTATAATCGCACCTACAAATGTAGCTATTGCCAAACGTATGATTTGCTCTTTAATGGGTAGCATTTTTTTACTCCTCTCACTTCAACTCCCCGATAGATTTATTTTCTCTCCTTATGCTATTATTATGCATTGCTAATGGTTACCTTCTTAATAAACACTTATCAAAATACCTTATTGTGTTATAATTTACTCATAAGTCAAATAAATATGTATAAATAGGTTTAATAAGATATCTTTATCTTATTAATTAAATGGGAAGTTGGGTGTAAATCCCACGCGGTCCCGCCGCTGTAAGAGATGAGCTTTTTTTACGATGCCACTGGGAAACTGGGAAGGCAAAAAAAGTGTTGATCCTCAAGCCAGAATATCTGCCTATTTGTAAGTACTTATAACTCTACGGGCGATGGGGGGTATGTATAATGAGTGATATGCATAATGATGTATAGCAATCCTTAACTATTCCTATTAGTTAAGGACTTTTTTAACTTAAATATTAAAAATTTGAAAAGGACGTGTTATAAAATGAAAAAAAAATTGCAACTTCTTTCTGTCTTTGTAGTAATGAGCGGATTACTTACGTTTAACTTATCAGCTATGCATATTATGGAGGGATTCTTACCACCTATTTGGGCGATTAGCTGGATTCTTGTTTGTCTTCCCTTCTTCATAGCCGGTCTCTTGTCCATGAAAAAAATTATAACTGAAGATAGAAAAAACAAACTTCTCCTTGCCATGGTTGGAGCCTTTGCCTTTATCCTATCTGCATTAAAAATCCCCTCTGTTACAGGTAGCTGCTCACATGCCACCGGTGTAGGCCTTGGAGCTATTCTCTTTGGCCCTATGGTCATGGTTGTCATTGGTGCTATTATCTTACTCTTCCAAGCACTTCTCCTTGCTCATGGCGGTATTACTACACTTGGTGCAAATGTCTTTTCTATGGCCATTGTAGGGCCCATCGTTGCTTATGCCATTTACCAACTCATCAGAAAAACTAAAGCGCCACAATGGTTAGCTATTTTCCTGGCTGCTATGTTGGGTGATTTGCTCACTTATATTGTTACCTCTTTCCAACTCGCCTTAGCTTTCCCTTCTCAGACCGGAGGTTTTATGGAGTCACTTATTAAATTCCTAGGCATTTTTGCTATGACTCAGTTACCACTTGCTATTAGCGAAGGTATCTTAACTGTTCTTGTTATCAATTGTATTAAAAAATATAGTCAAGAAGGTCTTATCAGCCTTGGGCGACTTTCAAAGGAGATATAAGGATGTCAAAAAACAATAAATCAACTACCACTCTTACTAATTTACTTCTTCTAGCTTTAGTGATAGCTATTAGCATTGTCCCTTTATTTATTGCAAAAGATGCTGAATTTGGTGGAGCTGATGGCGAAGCTGAAGTCGCTATTACAGAAATTGCTACAGACTATGAGCCTTGGTTCCAGCCCCTTATCGAACCTGCTAGTGGTGAGATAGAAAGTCTACTCTTTGCACTTCAAGCAGCTATTGGAGCCGGTGTCTTAGCATATGGATTTGGTTACTTAAATGGACGCAGCAAAGAAAGAGCTAGCTTAACCAATGAAAAACATTGACAAGTACGCCTATTACTCTCAGCTAAGATTTATTAATCCACAACAAAAAGTTCTCTTCGTTTTAATTACTTTAGGTATTTGCCTTTTTGCAGATTCCATTTTACTCTTTGTTGTTATTACCTTATTCATGGGATATTTAACAGTTTGTAAAGGCAAGACACCTCTTCTCTTGTTTTGTAAACTTATGTGCATTCCCCTTACATTTCTAGTACTTAGTATTATTGCAGTTATTTTTCAGATCACTAAGCAAGAAGATCTCCTTATTTATTCATTCTCTCTGGGCTCCATACATATTGGTGTGACAACAGCAAGCCTTCTTAGTGGCAAAATCCTTTTTTTCAAAGTATTAGCCTCTGTCAGCTGCCTTTATACGCTTTGCTTATCTACACCTATGACAGATATTTTCATGGTATTAGAACATATTAAGTGTCCTTCATTTCTCATTGAAATCATGAGCCTTATTTATCGTTTTATTTTTATACTTATTGATACTGCTTATACTATGCAAAACGCCCAAGCTTCTAGACTCGGCTATCGCAGCTTCAGAACTAGCCTTAAATCCTTGGGATTGCTTTTTTCTACACTACTTATTCGTTCTCTAAAAATAAATGATAATTTATATATTGCACTTGAATCAAGAGGCTATCATAACAACTTGAAAGTTTTAAATGATACAGCCTATTATACTATAAGCTATTTCAAAATATTAGGCACCACACTTCTATTTATCATTCTATTACTTTGTGATAAATGGCTATTCTAGGAGGAACTTATGACATATGCAACTATTCTTGAAACTAAACACTTATGCTTCAAATACCCAGATGGCACCCATGCCTTACAAGATGTATCCATTGCCATTCCTCATGGAAAAACAGTCGCTATACTCGGTGGTAATGGTGCTGGTAAATCCACTTTATTTCTTCATCTTAATGGTATTTTAAAGCCTTCTTCAGGTAGTGTTCTCTATGACGGTTTACCTATCGCCTACCACTCAAAAGGCTTGTCTTTATTAAGGCAACAAATAGGCATTGTCTTTCAAGATCCCGATCAGCAGCTTTTCTCTGCTAGCGTCTACCAAGATGTTTCTTTCGGTGTCATGAACCTTGGCATCCCAGAAGACAAGGCCCGTATGCTTATTGAATCAGCTATAGAACATACCGGCATTGACGCCTTTCGGGGCAAGCCTACCCACAGCCTGAGCTATGGTCAGAAAAAACGTGTAGCTCTAGCTGGCATTATCGCTATGAGACCCAAAGTTCTTATTCTGGATGAACCTACTGCAGGTCTTGATCCACAAGGTGTTAGTGAAATTATGAAGCTTATTAAATCACTCCAAGAAGAGCTGCAAATTTCTGTTATTTTATCCACTCATGATATTGATTTAGTTCCTTTATATTGTGATTATATCTATGTTCTTGACCAAGGTAGGGTTGTTAGTGAGGGTGATCCTGACGAAATCTTTTCTCATCCTGAAGAACTCCGAAAAGTTCACCTAAGACTCCCTCGTATAGGACATCTCATGGAAATACTTAAACTCAAAGATCACTTTAAGATAGAAGGCCTTCCCACTACTATTACAGAAGCTAGAAGACAGCTTAAAAAACTATTTTAAAAACTATTTTTATGCTAGTTAATTACAAAAATATGTGCATTTTTCTATCAATAGGAGTAGAATAGAAAAAGTGAATTTATTAAATAGTCAGGAAGGTCTCCTTTATGTTTTCAAACAAAGATTTATATCGTTTAATTATCCCGCTCATCCTAGAACAACTTTTGGCTGTAACTGTAGGTTTAGCCGACTCCGTAATGGTTGCAAGTGTGGGTGAAGCTGCCGTCTCAGGTATCTCCCTTGTTGATACCGTCAATGTCTTATTAATCAACATATTTACCGCTCTTGCTACAGGAGGTGCAGTCGTTGCAGGCCAGTATATTGGTCAAAAACGGCAAGAAAAAGCTTGCCTTGCTGCAGACCAAGTTATCATTTGCACCACTTCTATTTCACTTCTCATCACTCTTTTGGTTTATATGGGAAGGAACTTTATTCTTACAGTTGTCTTTGGTGAATTAGATCCAGCAGTATTTAGTAGTGCTAATACTTACTTATTAATTGTTTCTTTATCTATTCCATTCCTAGGTCTTTATAATGGAGCTGCTGCGCTCTTTAGAGCTATGGGTAATTCAAAAATCCCTATGTACATTGCTATTTTAATCAATCTGATTAACGTCGTAGGAAATGCTATACTTATCTATGGATTTGGCATGGGTGTTGCGGGTACTGCTATCCCAACACTACTCTCCCGTATTATAGGTGCCATTGCTATCATCATTCTACTTAGTAACCAGAAGAGCTTAATTCATATCTCAAGACCTTTTAAGCTTTATATAGATAAACATACACTTAAAAAGATATTACATATCGGCATCCCTAATGGCTTAGAAAATAGCATGTTTCAATTAGGAAAAATATTGATTTTAAGTTTAGTTGCAAGTTTTGGTACCGCTTCTATTGCAGCTAACGCAGTCTCTAATACTATCGGATTATTTCAAATCCTACCTGGTATGGCTATGGGTCTTGCGATTCTTACCGTCACTTCCCAATGTGTAGGTGCAAAAGATTACGATCAAGTTAAGTTTTATATTGCAAAGCTTTTAAAAATCACTTATGTAGCGATGTGGATTATCAATCTTCTTATCTTTATTTTACTACCGCTTATTATAAAAGTATATCAGCTATCTCCCGAGACAGCTGCGATTACTAGTAAAATTTTAACCTACCACGGTATTTGCTGTATGACTATTTGGCCATTATCCTTTAGTCTTCCCAATGCACTTAGAGCCTCTAACGACGTAAAATACACTATGATTATCTCCATATTATCCATGTGGATTTGTCGTATTGGTTTAAGCTATGTCCTCGGACTTTATCTTGGCTGGGGCGTATTTGGAGTATGGGTGGCTATGACTCTCGACTGGGTATTTAGAGGTATTTGTTTCGTTATACGCT
Organism: Cellulosilyticaceae bacterium; assembly: GCA_036655715.1. Classification (GTDB taxonomy): domain Bacteria; phylum Bacillota; class Clostridia; order Lachnospirales; family Cellulosilyticaceae; genus JAVVPO01. Next base: position 10,981 of record JAVVPO010000026.1, read on the forward strand.
ATCTAGGTGGTAAGTGGCAGGATCTTAAGATATAATCGGCTATTTTGCAATGAAAATTTCACAAGAAAAGAGTGGATAATCCCCCTTCATTTAGGGAGATTATCCACTCTTTTCTATAAATCCCTTTACCAGTTCCCCAATCTGCTTAGCATGTGTTTGATACTAAAATAGCAATACTTTCCCAAACAAAAAAGTCACCCCAACTGATCCCATGCTAGTATTCTCTACTAACATCCATCAATTAGGATGACCTTCCTTTATTTATTCCACTGTTACTGACTTAGCCAAATTACGTGGTTTATCAACATCATTTCCTTTTTCAAGAGATGCATAATATGATAAAAGTTGTGTTGGCACCACTGATAAAATAGGCATAAGTAAATCTTCTGCCACTGGTATATAGATTACTCTATCTGCTACTTTTGCAATCTCAGTATTGCTTTCTTTTGCTATAGCAATAACTTTTGCTCCTCTTGCTTTAACCTCTTTGATATTAGAAATCATTTTTTCTTCTAAATGACTTTGAGTTACAAGAGCAAGAACTGGTACATCTTTTTCAATTAATGCAATGGTTCCATGCTTAAGTTCACCTGCTGCAAACGCTTCAGTATGAATATATGAAATTTCTTTAAGCTTAAGTGCTGCTTCTTCTGCCGTTGTGTAGTCAAGTCCACGTCCTAAATAGAATGCACTTGTTACATCTTTTATTTCCTTAGCAATCTCTCTAATATACTCTTTATTTTCTAAGATAGTTTCTACTTTTTCGCTAAGTTCTTCTATATGAGTGATAATCTCACTATATCTTGCTTCACTAATTGTTTCTCTAATACGAGCAAAGTGTAAAGCCACCATATAAAAGGCTACTAACTGAGCTGTATATGCTTTTGTAGATGCTACTGCGATCTCGGGACCTGCCCATGTGTAGAATACATCATCTGATTCCCTTGCTACTGAAGAACCTACTACGTTAGTAATAGCTAATACTCTTGCACCTTTTCTCTTTGCTTCTTTAACAGCTGCTAGGGTATCTGCTGTTTCTCCTGATTGAGAGACCACAATGAGTAAAGTCTTCTCATCAATAAATGGATCGCTATATCTAAATTCTGATGCGATATCTGCCTCTACTGGTAAATGAGCTAATTTTTCAATAGCATATTTACCCACTAGCCCTGCATGGTAAGCAGTTCCACAAGCTACGATATACACCTTATTAAGGCTATTTAGTTGCTCTTTACTCATCTTAATATCATCCAATTTAATGATTTTCTTTTCATCTAATCTTCTAATGAGTGTTTCTCTAATAGCTATTGGTTGGTCATAGATTTCTTTCATCATGAAATGGTCATATCCATTTTTAGAAGCGGCCTCTATATCCCAATCAATCACTTTAACTTCTTTGTCTACTACTTCACGTTCTTTGTTCATGATGCTAATACCTTCTCTTGTAAGCAGAACTACTTCATCATTATCAATATAGTAGACATTTTTTGTGTACTCAAGTATAGCTGGAATATCTGATGCAATAAAGTATTCACCTTCTCCAACACCAACAATAAGTGGACTTTCTTTTCTAACAGCCACTAATTCATCTGGTCTATCTTGGCAAATAACGCCTAGTGCATAAGCTCCTCTTAAGTTCTTCACTGCTTTATAAACTGCATCTACAAGGTCTCCCTCATAGTATTTGTCTACAAGATGTGCAACAACTTCTGTATCTGTTTCTGACTTAAAGATATATCCTTCTTTTTGAAGGGCTTCTTTAAGTTCCATATAGTTTTCAATAATGCCATTGTGAACGACTGCTATGGTTTCACTTTGGTTAAGGTGTGGATGTGAGTTGACATCTGATGGTTCACCATGTGTGGCCCATCTTGTATGTCCTATCCCTATTCCTCCATATACTGGATTTTCTTCTAAAAATTCTGCAAGGATGCTAAGTCTTCCTTTCTTTTTAGATGATTTTAGAGTTCCCTCCGTGTCATTGATTGCAATGCCTGCTGAGTCATAACCTCTATACTCTAACTTAGATAGTCCACTTACGATAACGTCCTTGGCACTTCTGCCTCCAATATAACCTACTATTCCGCACATAATGTTGCCTCCTGATATTTAGTTTTTAAGGTACCAGGGGAATTCACTATAGACCTTTTGTTCTGCAAGTTACCTCGCAGTTTTGTAAGTCTACTTAGGCTGTGAGACCTCTAGAGCATCCGCCGAATTTTCGATAACTCTAGTCCTCGTCAACTTAATTTTAAATCTTTTAAGTTCTGGCGCTTTTATTCTTTTTTTCCCCGAGTTTTTATTATACCATAACATTATATTAAGTCCATCTATAAATTTAAAGTTGTACAATACACTATTTTCTAGTTTTTTCAGATTAAAAAGGCCTCATCTTATGTGATTAGGCCTTTTTCCCTTTTATTTTACTAGATATAAGTTACTTTCACATCTTTTCCAAGCACCTTGAGTTGTCTAACAATGTCTGTAACTACTTTGTTTTTCAGATTAAAATCTTCCGGAAAATCTGGATTTTGGTGAGCAGGATTAATAGCTTGCCCTAGCCATATATGTATATAAGTACTATCCTCTATGAGAATACGGGCAAGCCTTGAAGCACCATCTTTTTGTCTAATTTTTTCTATCATTTCGCCTTTCAACTTTTTTTGTACACATTGGTCTAAAATGTCTTTTGTTGCATTAAGGGTTAATAAGCCCTCTGTTACTAGTTCAGTACCTTCCATATAGCCTATAGGCGGAACTTTTTTTGTATAATGACTTAAATCTATTCTAATAGGCGCATTTAATTCTCTTGAAATAATATTGGCTGTTGTTCCGCCGCATAGCACAACTTTACCTCGTGCATTTTTAAGTTGCTTCACCATTATTTGATCATTTTCTTTATCTCTAGGTGGACCTGTAAATAAATCTAAATATTTAACTGGTTTTAGCTGAATCGTTACAACGGTCGTATCATCTCCAGGTCTACCATCATATAAATTTTCACAGACACTGAGTAAGCTCCTTGAAACACCATCTGTTTCTCCTTCTACTCTTATAAGATCTTGTAAGTACTCATCAATGTGCTCCCATTGCCACCCTAAGTTAAGCGTCATCCCTACACCGGCATGTACCACTCCGTCACTTACTATAGTTAACAAATCTCCCTGTTCCATCTTAAAATTACTTTCATAAATAGTTTTCCCGTTAATTTGTCGTTCTTCTTTATAGACAGGAAAAGGCTTTGCTCTTCTATAGAAAAATACAGGTGGATTATCATACTCTACCATATAAACCTCTCCACTATTTTGTATCTCCACTATGGTAAACGTAGAATAAGCTAATTTTCTTACTTGGCATTCAGGTAGTGTATTCGTAATGGTTACAATTGTATCCTCAATACTTGCTCCACCTTTAAGCATGGTAATAGCAATCTTTGAAGTTAATGTCGCTAATATATTAGCTTTCACACCACTTCCTAGCCCATCTGACAGAACAACAATCATACCATTTTCAGTTTTAATGGTTTCTACGTGATCTCCGCATAACTCTTCGCCATGCTTATTGACACTACAATGAGCGATATCAATATAATACATTCTAGTAGTCTCCTTCCTGCTGTAATACTTTCTTTAGTTTAATGATAGCAACCTTTGTTTCAGCTGTTGTTTCACCTAACAAGCTAGCTATTTCTTGTGCCACTCTCATTTGTTTATCTATAATAGACTGGGTTACTTCTAACATATTCCCCTTCAAAGCTCCTAGCGCTTGTTTGCGCCTTTCTTCTTCTGTAATGTCTGCAAAAATAATAAGCAAGGCATTTTGTTTTTCAAGGTAAGTAATATCTCTATATGCAATAAAATCATAGGCTTCTAAAGTCACCTTTTCCTTGTGGCTATTTTCTTTTGTAGTTAATACCTCTTCAAAAGTTGTTTTATCCATCATTATACCTATATCTTTTCCCTTCATACTTTCAGCTGTATAGCCAAATACATCTTCTGCTTTAGGGTTTATATCTACTATCCTACATTTACTATCTACCATCAGTATGCAATTAGGTGAATTATGGAATATCTCATTACTAAGTCTTTCCGCAATACTTCTTGTATAAGGCAGACACATATCTAGCTGTGACATACCATTTAATACTGCAGCAGCTTTTTCACGACAAGTATTATAGCCACAAGATCCGCAATTTAGTTCATCAGACAATTTGTACTTGCCTATACTGTGAAGTACTTGCGTGATTTCCTCTTCTGTCGGCCTATAACTATACACTTGTTTACTCATAAACGTTCTATCTAAAGTCATTGGCTTTAATAGTTCTTCTCCAAGCCTTTTAGGCTCATGTATTTCTTTATTTTGCTTTCTAATAAATTTTTGTATGGCTTCTATTCTTGTAAAAACATTTCCTTCTTGGTTGATACCGCCAGGACCTGCAATACAACTTTCATTACAAATATTAATTTCAATACATACATTCTTAAGTTTACCTTGTTTAAGTGCTTCTAAAACCTGTTTACTTTCTTCCATACCATGTACTCTAAGTACTTCTAAATCTCTATTCTCTATAGTGTGTCTAATACCATTAAGTACCCCGCCTACTACAGGATATCTGTGCCCTCTAAGTGTTCCACTTTCATCTACTTGCTCTCCATCTAATTCCTTAAAATTAACCCCTAGTTCTTCCATATAGCTAGTTACTTCATCAAAGGTCAATACAGCATCGATCTCGTGTTTGTTGCTCTCACTAATAGCTTCTGAAATTTTTGATATGCATGGGCCAATAAATACAGTGTATGCTTCTTTATTTCTTTCCTTAATTAATTTCCCATGTGCTATCATCGGTGATACAATCGGTATCATATAAGGTATTAACTCGGAATAATATCTTTCAATAAGCCTTACTGTAGATGGGCAGCAAGTTGTAATAAACTCTGTCTGCTCAGAATTTGTTATGTATTTTTCGTATTCTCTAGATACAAGTTCTGCCCCTATAGCTGTTTCTTCTACACACTTTAATCCTACTTTTCTAAGCGCCGCTATAAATTTATCACTTTCTTCAAAATAAGCTTTGTAAGAAGGTGCTAAAGATACAACAATAGTTTTCCCTGCGTGAATAGCTTCCTTTACGCTACATAAATTAGATTTGATATCCCTTGCATTTTGAGGGCAAACAATAAGGCAATGTCCACATGCTACGCATTTCTCTGCAATAATATTAGCTTTATCATTTTTCATCTCTATAGCTTTCACAGCACAGGTTCTGACACATTTATAGCAATTCTTACAGTTAGTACTTAAAAAATTCATTACTTGCATTCATTCATCCTCCTGTATACTTCATTAGTAAAAAAAGTCTCTACTTCATTTTTGTCGACCCCATAAATTTTCCCATCAAACTCCACAGATACTGCCTGTGTACAATTTCCTAGACAAAATGCCGCCTTAAGTTCTAACCTTCCTTGCAAATGATATTTATCAATGAGTCTGCTAATTACTTGTATAACTTCATGTGACCCCTTAACATAACAAGCACTCCCTACACATACTTTAATTTCCATACCTTCCCCCCTATACTCTATCATCTTATATTTATTATAATTTTTTGTTAATTTACAGTCAATTTATTCTCTCTTTAATTATTACTAAAATTTATGCTTACTTTATTAAAATATGCCTTTTAACCACAAAAAACACTTCCTATAGCATACTATTTGCCCTAGGAAGTGTTTTTCATATCTCATTTTTAGCTTTATTTTTAACTACTTTTTTTCTTCCATTACATTATGAATCCATTTTCCTGACTTGAATCGTCTCATACATAAGGCCGCTTTAGTGAATTCTTCTACCATCAACATGGCAACTACAAATTCTAATCTTAAATTAAGAACAAAAACGCCTATTAAAGATAGTGGTACACCTATACCCCACATGGTTCCACCTTCTAACAAAAGTGAATGCTTAGTATCCCCACCACCCCTAAATATGCCTACAATCATCATGATTGCTATAATTTTAGGTAATAAAATCACAGAATTAATAAGTAGAATATGAATAGTTGTAGTTGATACTTGCTCTGAAATATTAAACATCTTCACAATAAAAGGTGATAAAGTTGCTATGCCTAAACTGATAATCACACCAATTCCAAGTGCAATGACTATGATACGTTTTGCATAGAGCTTTGCTTTATCTATATTTCCCTCTCCAATAGCATTCCCTACTATCGTTAGTGAGGATGCTGCCATTGCAAATACAACGACTAAGAAGAAATTAGTTACTGTATTAACAATTTGAATACTTGCCACAGCTTCTGAGCCGATACGACCATATGCCATAGTATAAATAATAGTACCAAATCCCCAACACAACTCATTTCCCATGATAGCCAAAATAGGTGCTGTTGCTTTTTGAATTAATTCTTTGGGAATATTTAAAAGCTCCTTAAGTTTTGCTTTTAATGGTGTGTTTTTAGCATAAACCAATACAACAATAGCCGCTGCTTCTACAAATCTTGCTAAAAGTGTTGCAAGTGCTGCTCCAGCTACACCCATTTTAGGAAACGGACCTACTCCAAAGATAAATAATGTATTACCTACTATATTAATAAGTACTGCAATACCACTTACAACCATAGGTATCTTTGTTTGCCCTATAGATCTTAATGCATAGCTGTAAGCAAAAGTTATTGCTGTAAAAACATAACTTAAAGATACAATGCTTAAATAAGATGCTCCTAATTCTAGAATCATAGGTTCCTTATTAAAGAATCCTATAATTTCTACTGGAAAGATTTGAACTAAAATAGTAATAATAGCTGTATAACCTATGCCTACTATTATAGCTAAGCCTAGCATACGCTTAATACTAACTAAATCCTTTTTCCCCCAATACTGTGATATAAACATACCCGTTCCTGCACAGATTCCTGTTAAACCTAGCATAATTACCATAAACAATTGATTTGCTAGCCCAACAGCCGCTATCTCATTTTGTCCAACACTTCCTATCATCAACGTATCTATCATATTAAGTGAAGAACTAATAAGATTTTGAATCACTATAGGGATAGCTATCGCAAATAGTAACTTGAAAAATGCTTTATCGTTTTTCATCTCTACTAACCATCGCTTTTTACTTTCTAACATACGCTCCCCCTTTATTTTTTTGCATAAAGAAACCACTTTAAACCAGTAATAGCCTAAAGTAGTTTCTTCGTTTATACTTTATTAATTTTTTTATAATTTACTTGCATTTTTCTTCTATTTTCTATATTAATAGTTGCGTTCTTTTTTGTCAATAGTCTATTATTTATCTTTCATCCAAGACATTACTTTTTGTTTAATCGCTGCTTCTAATAATTTACCTTCTTCTTTGGTAATTTGTTTGTTCTTAACACCTGCTTTGATTGTTAAGCAATATTCTTTGTAAAGTACTTTTCTAAATTTATTAACTGAAATATCTTTCTCATTTAATACATCTATAAGCTTTTTACCTTGTTTAATCATAGTATCAAGTTCTGATGGTGATACACCTAATTTTTCTAATGATTGTTGAATAATTTTAAAGTTATCAATTGTAAATTTCTCTACTGGTTTTGTCTCTGGTTTGCATGGCTTTGTTTCTGGCTTACATGGTTTGCATGTATTAGGTTTTATTTCTGGTGCTGGTGTTGGTTTTGTT
>JAVVPO010000026.1:18763-26924 GCA_036655715.1 Cellulosilyticaceae bacterium
TGGTGTTGGTTTTGTTCCTGGTTTTACTATTGGTGCTGGTGTTGGCTTTGTCTCTGGTTTTACTATTGGTGCTGGTGTTGGCTTTGTCTCTGGTTTCACCGCTGGCACTGGTGTTGGTTTTGTCTCTGGCTTTGCTGGAACAGATGATTTTCTTTCATTTTCTGCTTCTGCAACTGTTAAAAACGCTCCATTTGATCTGTTTGTATTCGCTTTAGGAACCGTTGTACAAGCTAATACAGGAGATACTCCAATAGCTAAAGCTAGTGCTGTAACGCACAATTTAGTACGTATGTTTTTCATATTCTTTCCTCCTAAAATAATCTTATATATATATCATGTGAGAAAATAAATTTTATATCCTACCAAATTTCGGTATTTCTTCTGAATGAATACATAATTTTTCTACTTCTGCACATATTAACAGTAAACTTATTCTACTAATCATTAGGAGTGATATGATGTTAAAATCTATGCGTTGCAATCATTGTGGTTATGATATGTGTGGCCCAGAATATTTATCCAACACAATAGACTCTAGTCTTTATAATCAGGGTAGTTTCTATATTCCAGAAGCACTACTTACTCTTAGTAGTAAATCTGACAAAGATATCTCTTGTCCTTTTTGCAATACAAAGGGTGAATGGTCTAGATAGAAAATAGAGGTGATAAGCTCTATGACTTATCACCTCTTCCCCTTTACTGATACACTTTATAATTAATAATAAGCGTATCATATTTTTCTACTATATTATATTCTAGGCTTTTTTTCAGTGTATTACAAAGATCACTTATTATCTCTCTTGTATCCCAATTATTTTCCGTCTGATTATACAAGATAAGACTTTGTTCCTCTATATTATCTTTTTGCACCTTATTAAGTACCCTCCCCCATTCTTTTGGCTCCCTCACCTTAGCTATCTCTTCTATTTGTATAGGTAGATAAGGAAAAGAATAAAGTTCATTCTCACATGCTATAAATAAGTCTTGTTCCCACTCATGCGTTTTTAACATGTAGTCATCTGTTTCATTAAAGTAATTATAAAATCCACCTAATTGCTTTTCTTCTATATCTCCCCAGGTTGCATCCAAATGATAGTATTCTCCTTGAATATTCACTTGATTCCATACATGAGCTATTCCTTCTGCTTCTCCAAATACAAGATGTGTCTGAACACCCACCGCATTCAAAAGATACATCATTGTCTTTGCATAGCCATCACAAACGGCTTTCCCATCTATTACTGTTCCAAACAAAGTATGTATCATCGGCCCATCTATTTTATCAATTCTATGATTTTCTCCTTCTAAGGCATACTCTGTTGAAGAAATCAGATACTCAAATAACACCCACTCTCTTTCATAGTCTTCTTGGCTTATATCTATCTCATGACTTAAAATATCTATTATCTTTTTGTCTACAGCCTTATCATACTCTTTAAGTTTCTCTATTTGTTCCAATGGATAATTTATCTCTATGTCTATTACAGGGTTATCTCCTGAAACTCCCCTAATAATATAAGACTCAAAGGTCAGTTTAGGATACATCCCTATTATCTTTTGTATATGTGCAAATAGCACTTGATTAATTTCTTCTACTGTGAACTCTCCGTAATTAAATTGAATACTAAAATTTGTGTGGAAGCTCTCTAATGCTGCTTTAAGTATCTCATCTAATTCATTTTCATTAGCTATCTGCCATGTATCCTTCCAGCCATTTGACGCTATCTTTAGCTTAGTCACCAATAACTGATTGGCCTTATTAGTGGTCGTTAAAAAATAAGTTCCTGGCAGAGTAAGCTCCATCCCATTTGTTACGCTTTGGCACTCGCTTCCATCTCTAGAAAGCATGGCATAATCCTCTTCAAATTCCAGTCTATATCCCAGCTCTACAATACCCTTATCTACAAGTAGCAATTGGCTATCTTCTTCTGTCATTTTAATTTTATTAACCACCCTTGGTGCTATTTTAAATGATGCTTCTACCTCTTGACTCTTTATAGGTTCAGTAATTGTGCTATTTCCTTTTAACACAGTTATTGCAAAAACTAGGACCATACTTATTATGACACTTCCTTTTAACAGCATATTCCCCTCCTAACTCCTTATAAATAGCATACACTAATTTGGAACTTATTTCCATATACCGCGCACTATTTTATATTAAAGTTAGCTTGAATCTTCCAAAAAAAGTGGAGGATATCCTTTAGATATCTTCCACTTTTTTTATCTTACTATTTCATTTATATCTTCAAACTTAATAGGTATACTTTCCCCTATTTTATAAGCTATATGCCCAGTCTGATAAGGTTCACCCGCTACAGTTAGCACCACTTGCTTTACATCGTAATACGCGCCTACAGTTGTCACTAGACTTTGAACTGCTAAAGACTCCATACCACTGCCATAATTCATATCATAATATTCTTTACTCATATCAAGATATAGTTTTTTAGTTTCCTCATCAAGATAAATACTCTCAATTAATGCACTTTTAGGAATAGCTAGTGCATATTCTTCACTTGGAACCTTTTTAAGCACATCTGTTAAAAAATGCTTAGGCTCCTCATTCGTACGTACAGGTATCTTTTGATCTGTATACATTAATTTGGATGTATAACCATTGCCTAAGTAAACTCTTATTTGTTGTTCCACAGGTTTACTTGTTTCAAAACTTGATAATTCCTGAGTACTTTTCCCTTCATTATCTTTATAAACCGTTTTGACTAGACCCGTTTTTTCTCCATAATAATCTTTTTTTATAAAGCTATCTCCCTCGGTTGTCACTTCGATAGCCTTCATAGTCCCTATAGCTGTTTCCATTTGCATATCTATCTCTGTTATCGTTCTAGTTATGCCTTCTTCTATAATCCAAGATTGTCCCTCTTCTATAGGCAATTTAAGTACTGCCTGTTTATACTGCCTAAAGTTAGTATAATCTTGTTTTATTCTTGCATCTTCTATTGTGGCTACTTCATAAATAGCTCCATCTTCTTCTATGTAAACCTTAGCCATTATAGTGAGATTACTCTCTATTCTTATCTGAAATACATTTTCTTTTATAAAGTCTATCCAAACGGTAGAATTTTCATCATACTGATTTCCCGTATATTCCCACACGGTGTCTTTTATAATAGGTAAATAGGTCTCTAACCCTATCACTGGCTTTTCAGGTAAAATAGGTGTTACTTCCTCTACTATTATTGTATCATTCTTATTTACTTTATTACTACACCCTATTGCTAATATAGTAATCATTAACATTGAACTTAGGAGTATCAATAATTTAGATTTCATATCTAAACTCCTTTCATTTGACTATAACTATAGCTAGTTTAACATATATCACAAACTAAAATCTAGTGTAATTATATATATTATTTGTTATATTTCATTACGAATTTGTTACATTAAATGTTTCTTGCTGTTTTTCCTAGTATAAATTGATTTCAAAGCTTTTCATTCTCACTTTATTATTAGTAAAATTCAACAACACTCTACTCTTTATTAACTTTTAAAATAAAGTTTGTTTTGCATATTAATTTTTTTTAACATTGACATCTTTTTTTTTTTCATATATACTACTTCCATGCACAGAATAGTGTTTTTTAATTAAATAATTTTAATCATCCAGAGTGGTGGAGGGAACTGGCCCGATGAAACCCGGCAACCTGCTTGCAAAAGTACAGGTGCTAATTCCAGCTGCTATTGCAGGGAGATGACTCTATGTATAACCTCTTTCTATAAGCAGAAAGAGGTTTTTTGTTTATCCAAAATTAATTTACACAGAAAGGAGATTGTTATGATTAAACTCAATAATGTTTCCAAAGAATTTCATAATAATTCTCAGGTTATTTATGCGCTTAAAGATGTTTCTTTAGAAGTACAAAAAGGTGATATTTTTGGTATTATCGGCTTTAGTGGAGCTGGTAAATCTACTCTTTTAAGATGTCTTAACCGTTTAGAAGAACCTACTACTGGAGATATTTATATCAACAATCAAAATATTACTTTATTAAGCGCTCTTGAACTTAGAGATCTTCGCAAAGATATGGGTATGATTTTCCAAAACTTTGCACTGATGCAAAGAAAAACAGTCTCACAAAATATTGCCTTAGCTTTCAAATTAGCTGGTCGTCCTATCGATCAATCTAAGATTGATGAACTTCTTGAGTTAGTAGAACTTACTGACAAAAAAAATCATTATCCGAATCAACTAAGTGGTGGACAAAAGCAACGTGTGGGGATTGCTAGATCTTTAGTTACCCATCCTTCTATTCTTTTATGTGATGAGGCCACTTCCGCTCTTGATCCACGCACTACCCAGTCTATCTTAAACCTTCTTGCTAAGATTAACAAAACATTAGGAGTTACTATTGTACTCATTACTCACGAAATGGATGTTATTAAACAAATCTGCAACAAGGTTGCTGTTATGGAAAATGGTCAAATTTTAGAATGTGGGGATGTAAGTCATGTCTTTTCTTCTCCAAAACATCCTACTACTAAACAATTTGCTTGGCATACTGGAAAAGACCTACCAACAGCATTTTTATCTCGTGATAGCAAACACTTACTTGTAAGACTAACTTACAAACAAGATAAAGTCGGTACAGCCTTACTAAGCCAAGTGATTAAAAAGTTTGATATTGATGCTAATATTTTACAAGGTGGTATCGACGCTCTTCATGATGCTATTATCGGTAACCTCATTGTTGAATTTAGTGGTGAAAAAGAAGAAATTTATAAAGCACTTACTTACATAGAAGAATATGGTGGTGCATGGGAAAGGGTGAATGACATTGACTAATACAGAGTTATTATTAAAACTTATACCTGAAGCATTATTTCAAACACTCTACATGGTACTTGCTTCAACTATTATATCTGGTATCATTGGAACACCTATTGGTATACTCCTTTGCCTAACAGATAGTAAGGGGCTTTGTCCTAAACAAAGTATTTATACTATTTTTTCTACTATTGTTAATATAGGAAGGTCTTTTCCTTTCTCTATTCTCATTTTCGCTGTTTTTCCACTTACACGGTTTATTGTAGGCACAAGCATTGGAACAACAGCAGCTATTGTGCCTCTTAGTATCGCTGCTATTCCTTTTTTTGCAAGACTTATCGAGTCAGCACTTAAAGATGTAGATAAAAGTACTATTGAAGCGGCTAAAGCTATGGGAGCTACTACTTTACAGATTGTTAAAGAAGTTATGCTGCCTGAAGCTCTACCTAGTATTGTATCTGGTATTACCCTTACTTTTATCAGTTTAGTAGGCTACAGTGCAATAGCTGGTCTAGTAGGAGGTGGCGGTCTTGGTCAAGTAGCACATCGTTACGGCTATATAGGCTGGAATACAACGATTATGGTTATTACCATTGTGATTATTATTATTATTGTTCAGATTATCCAGTGGCTTGGCAATACTTTAGCCAACAAACTTAGTCGAAAATAATTAACTTTTAAATACAATAACTATTCAAATCAAAGGAGATGTAATTTATGAAAAAAACATTATTAGCTTTATGTCTTGGTCTTACAGGTCTATTAACTTTAACTGGCTGTAGCGTAGATAATTCTACTTCCAATAGCCCTGTTATTAAAATTGGTGCAACATCTGATCCACATGCCAACATTCTTAAAGTAGTTAAACCTATTTTAGCTGAGCAAGGTATAGAACTTGATATTCAAGTAATTGATGATTATCAATTACTTAACAGGGCACTTAATGATGGTGAAATCGATGCAAATTTCTTCCAACACGTTCCATTTCTAGAAGAACAAATCGCTTCTGGTGGATATGACATTGTTGAATTTGGCAAAGTACATATCGAACCATTAGGTGTTTATTCTGACAAAATTACTACTTTAGAGGAAATCAAAGACGGTGCAACTATCGCTGTTCCTAACGATGCAACGAACGAAGCTCGTGCCTTAGCTTTACTTCATAAGTATGGTGTTATCAAATTGGATGACCCAACTAATCTTTCTGCAACAGTTATCAATATTGTAGAAAACCCAAAAAATATTACTTTCCACGAAATTGATGCTGCTATGCTTGCTCGTACGCTTCCTGATGTAGATGCTGCTGTTATTAACACAAACTATGCTTTATCAGCTAGTCTTAATCCTCTTGAAGATGCACTCGCTCTTGAAGAAAGCGATTCTCCTTATGCTAATATTTTAGCTATTCGTAGCCAAGACGTGGAACGCTCAGAGTTAAAAGCCTTACAAGCAGCTATTACTAGTGATACTGTTCGTGAGTTTATTGAAACAGAATACCAAGGAGCAGTTATCCCTGTATTTTAATCAAAAAAATAAGGCAGATATTCATATCTGCCTTATTTTTTTGATTCTATTTCTAGTACATCTAAAATCTGTACTTCTCTATTTCTCATCCCTACTTTGTGTGTAACTCTCTGCGAGCTACGAACCATCCCATCTGACAAATACGTATTCATGTCGACTTGTGTTATAACCAAACACTCTTGATTATTATCTGCCAATGTAATGCCTATTACTAGAGAATTAATAACTTCTCTAGTAATATTTTGTTCTTTCAATTTTTCTAATTCCTGATATTGCCTTTTACTATATCTTTCATCTTCTATCAAAAATGGCTTTATATAATTAAAATCACTGGATTCTACAGCCTCTTTATAGGCGCTTAAATAATCATTCATATATTTTAGTACAGCCTGTGTATAATATATTTTATTTAAATCTATCTCATTATTCTCCCCTTTATTTTTTATAATTTGTGCTCTGTTTTTAGGAATCAATAAGGCCTTACTCCATCTATCTTCAAATTCCTCTGATGAATTCCCCCATCCATTCACTACTTTCATCATACTAATCATAATCTCTCGTTTAAGATGATCCTCATTCCCTTTAATCACCTCTACCCCGAAAGGCAATACATAAAACTGATCCTCTTGATTTTCTTGTATCACCACATAGTAAGTATATAAATCTGTACTATGTCCCTGACTAATTGCTACAGTATTAACCTCTATCAAATATCTCTTGTATTGATCATGCGAAATCAGTTCGCTTTCTATTACTACCATTGCATGTCCTTCAATAGGATACTGATCAACTACCTTATTGGCAAACTGCTCTATTTCTTCCTTCTTAGCTTCAGATAGCAAAATCTCTTCTTCCTTATTCACACTCTCTTCTCTATTTCTTTTATGATTTACTTGCACTATACATACCACTGTATATGAAATTATAATAAAAATACTTAATAAAATACCTATTATTATTTTTTTTTGTTTTTTTCTATTTATCACCTTATCACCTCTAAGTAAGTTCCTTATTTTATATTATGACATATAATTTTTAACAAATTATAAATTATCTTTTTTTCTTAAAGAAACTTTTCACTTTGACCCGATAAGCCTTTTCTTATAAATTAATATCTAATACCACTGGGCAATGATCTGAGCCCATTATCTCTTTATGGATATCTACTGAAACCAAATGTTCTTGGAGGCTAGTAGAAGTACAAATATAGTCTATGCGCCACCCTACATTATTTGTTCGTGCATTAAATCTATAAGACCACCATGAATAGGCACCTTCTGTATCAGGATAGAAATATCTATAAGTATCTATAAATCCAGCTTCTACCAATGAAGTCATTTGATCTCTTTCTTCTTTTGTAAATCCAGCGTTTTTAGTGTTACTTTTAGGATTTTTTAAATCTATTTCTTTATGTGCTACATTTAAGTCTCCGCAAAATACCACCGGCTTTCTAGTTTCTAGATTTTTCAGGTGATTTCTGAAGGCTTCATCCCAAGTCATACGATAATCTAGTCTCTTTAATTCTTGTTGAGAATTAGGTGTATAAACCGTCACCATGAAAAACTTCTCAAATTCTAAAGTAATCACTCTACCTTCTGTATCATGTTCTAAAATTCCTAATCCATACTGGACTTTCAAAGGCTCTTTTTTAGTGAAAATAGCGGTTCCTGAGTAACCCTTTTTCTCTGCATAGTTCCAGTACTGATGATATCCTGGTAAGTCTAACGCCAATTGCCCCTGCTGTAATTTAGTTTCTTGCAGGCAAAAAACATCTGCATCTACTTCATTAAAATAATCTACAAAACCTTTTGTCACACAGGCCCTTATACCATTCACATTCCATGAAAT
>JAVVPO010000027.1:0-26766 GCA_036655715.1 Cellulosilyticaceae bacterium
TAATCAACTTTGTTAGTTCTATAAATGTCATATCATACAAGGCATCCTGCCCCTGTTGATTAAGATGCAAGCCATCTTCTGCAATAAGTGTCTCATAACCTTCTTCTAGATTCATGAGTATATTAAACAAATCAATACAAGATTTTAGTTTTTCTACTATTTAAAACTATCTAAAAAAAGGACATAGCTACAGCCATCTCCTTTCAAGTTAATAGTTTTATAAAATAAAATCTTCTTTTATATTATCATTTCTTCTATTCATCCAGAAGCATTTTATTAACATTTTCTACAATGTAGTCTCTATCTGTCATTACATCATAAAATCCTTTGCTACAGTAAAGTCGTTGTATGTCTATCGTACGCATATCACTTAACTGTAGTCTTGTTAACATACCATTCTTAAATCCATTTACTTCTATATCTAATTGAAATTCTGGATCGGGTGGTAATGAATCTTCTTTTACCGATGTAGTAGGTATAATAACAAATTTACTCTTAAAGTATTTAAATACATAACACCAATGCCCGCCATAAAGCTCTTTTGGAAAACCACGTGTTAAATTAAAATAGGCTATTTGATGTACTTTAGGTATCTTCTTTGGCCTATAAAAAGTTGTTGATGGATCTCCCGTTTGTTTTGGTGTTAAATGGTCATAAAAATATGAAAGCTGACCTACATGATACTCTAAATCTGTTACAAATCCTTCAATATCGGTATAGTTTTTTAACTCTCTTAGTGAATTAGATATATCGCTCATACGATGTTCTATATCCATTTCTATCCCCCCTATAAATTATTTTTTCCCCGCTAATTCATAATTACATTATTTGGATACCACATTATTCTATCATGTTTTTTATTATATTTAAAGAAATTTTTATATTTTTGTCAATTTTTTACTATTTTTATTAGTTTTATTATATCTATTCTCTGTCCTTCGTCACACTATACTGTTTATTTTAACAAAAAACAAAGGGTATATCTCAAATTACTGATAGTCTAACCATTTGAGATACACCTTTTGTTTTATTTTTGGTTAATGTTTAAAGTGTCTCATCCCTGTAAAAATCATGGCAATGTTATTTTCATTACATACCTTGATGGAGTCTTCATCTCTTATAGAACCACCTGGCTGAATGATAGCTGTCACGCCTGCCTCTACTGCCTCTTTTACACAATCATCAAATGGGAAGAAAGCATCAGATGCTAATACACTTCCTACCAGTTCCGCTTCACCTAAGAATTCTTTACCATGTTCAATAGCTTGTTTTGTCGCCCAAATACGATTTGTTTGTCCCCCACCTGTTCCGATGGACATCCCATTTTTAGCCAAGGCAATACCATTTGATTTCACATGTTTCACTACTTTCCATGCAAAAATCAAATCTTCCATTTCTTTGTCTGTAGGTTTTCTATCTGTTGCTACTTTCATTTCTTCTTCATTTAAAAGTTGTAAGTCTTTTTGTTGTACTATGAGTCCACCACCTACTTTTTTCATATCATAGGCACTTTGATCAATATAGCTAATAGATTCTATAGCTAATACTCTTAGATTTTTCTTGCTTCTAAATACTTCTAATGCTTCTTCATCGTATTCTGGTGCAATCACGATTTCTAGGAAGATTTTAACCATTTCTTCTGCTGTCTTTTTATCTATTTTGCGGTTAGCTACTACAATGCCACCAAATATAGATACTGAATCTGCTGTATAAGCTTTTTGGTAAGCCTGTGAAATAGTTTCAGCTGTCCCTACACCGCATGGATTAGCATGCTTAACAGCTACGACTGTTGGCTCACTAAATTCTCTAAGTAGTTCTAACGCCCCGTTAGCATCATTAATGTTGTTATAAGATAGTTCTTTCCCATTAAGCTGCTCCGCATCAGCAAGTGTCCCTTTTGTTTTACCTATCTCTTTGTAGAATGCTGCTTGTTGATGTGGATTCTCTCCGTATCTCATATCTTGCACTTTTTCAAAAGTCATCGTGAACTTTTCTGGCAATGAATAATCCCCTCTTTGCTCTCTTAGGTATCTTGCAATCATTGCATCATAGTTTGCAGTATGCTCAAATACTTTTGTTGCTAAATAGAATTTCGTCACTCTATCTACTTCTTTGTTATTTTTAAGTTGCTCTATCACTACAGCATAATCTGCTGGATCTACAACTACTGCTACATCTTGATTGTTTTTGGCTGCTGAGCGAAGCATAGTTGGTCCACCAATATCTATATTTTCTATAGCATTTTCTAATGTTACCCCTTCTTTAAGGATTGTTTCTTTAAATGGATACAAGTTAACCACGACTATATCAATATTACCTAGTCCTAGCTCTTTCATTTGTTTTTGATGTTCTTCATTAGCACGGATATTTAAAAGCCCTGCGTGGATAGCTGGATGAAGTGTCTTGACTCTACCATCTAGGCACTCTGGAAAGTTTGTTACTTCTGAAATACCGATAACATTAAGGCCTTCATTTTTAAGTACGTTGTAAGTTCCACCTGTTGAGATGATTTTCACACCTAATCCTACTAATTCTTTTGCAAATTCTACAATCCCTGTCTTATCTGATACACTAATTAATGCTCTCATCTTCTTACCTCCAAGGTTTATTTTATAAATTTAGATTTTTAAGACAAAAAAAGACCGCCTAGACATTCTTAAAGTTCATTTTAAGAGGTACCCAGGCGGTCGGCTATCATATACTATACTCCCTGTGGTTTTCCCACTTATCCGCCAGTCATATAGTCATCTATTTTATTGTTTTTTCTTTCTATTCTTATACCACACAAAATATAGGAGCGTCGCGATTACAATTGTTCCTACTGCTACCCAGATGAAGAGTGATGCAAATAGGTATTTTTCTATAAATAATATAGCAACTACAACAATCATGAAGTTAAGCTTTTTGAAGTTTGCTGTAAGCAAGTTAATAAGTACATATGAAACTACACCAAATACGATACCTTCTGAGATACTGTATGTGAATGCCATACCTGCAATCGTTAAGAACGCTGGAATACCTTCTGCGGCTTCTTCAAAGTTGATTTTTGCTACTGATCCAATCATGTAGAAGCCAACTACGATTAATGCTGGTGCTGTAGCAAATGCTGGTATTGCTAAGAAGATTGGGGATAAGAATAGTGATAAGGCAAATAATACTGCTACTACCACGGCTGTAAGACCTGTTCTACCACCTTCTGATACACCAGATGCACTTTCTACATATGTAGTTGTTGTTGATGTACCAAGGCATGCTCCTACTGTTGTTGCTACTGCATCTGCAAGAAGAGCTCCTTTAAGTTTTGGTAATTTGTTGTTTTTATCTAACATTCCAGCTTTTGAAGAAACGCCAATAAGTGTTCCTAATGTGTCAAATAAATCTACGAATAAGAATGCAAATACGATAGTAAAGAACTCACCTGTAAATAACATACTAAAATCTAATTTAAATAATATCGGCGAAATACTTGGTACTGAAAGTCCACCTGAGAAATCTGGAATAACTGAGAAGAATGCTGGATAACTTGCTATGTCGCCTGTCGGAATAAATGGTATATAAAGACCAGTACTCTCACAGATAACTGCTAATAAATATGTAGTTAAAATTCCCCAAAGTACAGATCCTTTTACATTTTTTGTAATAAGTACACCTGTAATGATAACACCTAATATAGTAAGAATAACTGTAATTCCTACATTATTAAAGTTATATAATGCTGCGGCTTCAGGTCCTACTGGATTTGGGAAAAGCATATTATATTTTCCTAAATCAAACATTGTTACCTTCGTTGCCCCATCTGAGATAACGATATTAGAACCTTGGAATCCAATAAATGCTATAAATAAACCAATACCTGCCCCAACTGCATGCTTTAAGTTCGCTGGGATAGCATCAAAAATTGCTTCACGTACATTAAATAAAGACATTATTAAGAATATAATACCTTCTATGAATACTGCTGCTAATGCTACTTCCCAACTAATACCCATTCCAAGAACTACTGAGAATGCAAAGAATGCATTAAGTCCCATACCTGGTGCAAGTGCAAATGGATAGTTTGCAAAAAGTGCCATACATAATGTTCCTACAACTGCCGCTAATGCTGTTGCTGTAAATAATGCCCCTCTATCCATACCTGTTGCAGATAAGATATTTGGGTTAACTGCTAATATGTATGCCATTGTCATAAAAGTCGTAATACCTGCTATGACTTCTGTTTTAACTGTAGTATTGTTTTCTTTGAGTTTGAAAAACTCCATAAGAATCCCCCTTTTGATATGTTAATCTTTTATTTTCTATAGTCAAATCATATCATTAACGAAACATTTGGTCAACACTTTTTCGAACTTTATTTTTTTATAAAGAATTATAGTTCGATTTAATTCTTATTTTCCTTTTATATAGAACTTCCTTTTTTATACTTTTATTCTATTTCCATACCTTTATCCGAATGTTGTTTTGTAATACCTATACATAAACTCAATCTTGTCTATCAAAACCACTCTACTACCTACTAAATTATATTTGTCTATTTATATTTATACTTATAAGTATAAACTAGTATTATCTATAATAAAAAAACTCCTACTAGTCATTCAGTAGAAGCTTCGTTATGAGTTATTGGCAGGGCGGCACTCCTGCATACCTTTGACTACTTAAAAGTAGCGTGTCGGGCACCTTTCCGATCCTCAATATCTCGTGTTATGTTATGTCATCTATCCTATTATAACAAGTATCCGCAAGAATACAACTAATATCTTGCATATTGCGGCGGATTTCTATTTTTTTCTCTATTGTGAATATTTAATCCCTCTAATTTTATAGGTTGTAACCTACCATATTCGACTCTTTTCTCTATTCTATTTTCCTCTATAATGTACATACTTGATACAAATAAATTATAGTTCTCATCTAGCTTGAGTGCTACCAATATGTTGTCTTTATAACATCTCACCAATTCTATCCTCTTAGGGTTTTGTGAACTCATACCTATATAATCGGGATACGCAATAACTTCTGGTATCTTTTTAAAGTACAACTTAAAAGCATAGGGGTGTCTTCTTTTTATATGTCTAATAGCACCTGGATAAATAAATATCTTATTATTTTCCATCGCTAAATTTAGTAATTCCAATATCTCATAAGATATTTCCCCTATTGTTTGCGTTACATCTTTATTTTCTTCTAAATTAATATTTTTCCCCATACGGTTATCCCCCAATCGATAGCTATCTCTTTCCTTAGTATCTTCTGAGCCCTTTAATAGCCTATTAATATAGTATGCAAAAGGTTACCTTTTTAATTTTGATTTATTTTTTTTAGTTTCGGTATATAATCTATGGCTTATCCATATATATGTATTAGGACGTCTTATAAAAAAAAAGGAGGCTAACAATGTCTAAACCTAGATTCATGGTCCTAAAACTTAGAGACCTCAAACTACCCGGTATTGTATTATTAGTTGCAATTGCTGCTTTCGCATTCTTTATGATGCGCGGAAATGGTGATGCTGCTGAAACCTTTTCACCCGCTGATACCTATGAAGATGGCAAGTACATAGCAAGTATCACTCTTTCTGATGCTGTAATGGATTTAGTTGTTGATGTAAAAGATAACATGATTTCATCTATTGCCCTTAATGGTTTTGATGAAAACGAACGTACTGTCTACGGAGCTCTTAACGATAGTATTTCCTTCGTAAATGATTATGTTACTTCTACTCAATCATTAGAATTACCTGAGACAGATAATATCTCTTATTCAACCAGTCTATTAATGGATGCAGTAAGAGTTGCTCTTTCAGATAATGATGATGAAACAATCACTACTACATATCAAGCACCACTTCTTGAAAACTTATCAGCTGATACAAATGTAGTCACTGACCCTCAAACTGAAGTTTCTGAAGAGGCTGCTAGTACTGAAGTTACAGTAGAAGCTGTAACAGATGAGGCTACTGTAGAAACTACTGATGAAGTTGTTGCTACTGAGGAAGTTGTACCTGAGAACTAAAATTACATATTAAATGCGAGAAATGTGCAGACCCTTTTGAGCAAAAAGGGCTTGCACATTTTTTTATCCTTTTATTTCACATTCTCCCCATATCCACTTCGTCATTAACTCCATCATTTTCTCACCTTCTGAAAACACATCAACTGCCTTAACCTTGGTAACTTCCTTACTCCCGCTTTGCACTTCATCTTTTCCGAATTTGTTATTCCTCTTGTATTCCTCTAGTTTAAGTTTTCTCTCTGGTTGCATTTTATGGCCTCCTCTTCTTTATATAGTCCTTATCCTACTAAATAAGTTCTGTATTAAGATGGAGTAACTATGGCATAAGTATGTGATTGTTAAACTCTTTATATTTTTTTATTCTATTCTCCATGTGGGTAAGACTATATCAATAGACCTTGAAGGCATTGACTCTACATACTGATTTTTAATAATTTTTGCGGTATAATAATTTAAGGGAGGTGCTGTATTATGATCATGATTATATTTATCTTAATCATCTTATTTGTTTTAATCTATTTTTCTGCCTCATTTTTCACTTCGAGTTTGGTCAAATCTATTTCTTATAGTATCAAAAATCTTCTGGAAAACTCTCCACTCTATACAGAATCTAAGGAATTTTCCGAGAAATATGCTAAGCATGCTGCTATTGGACTTATTTCATCTCTGACTATTTTTGTATTCATTGCTTATTTTATAGTTCAGTTTTTAGCTTGTTAGAGTCTTTCTACCTATAATACTTCCCTCAACAAGTATAAAAACCATCAACCACAATAATATTAATGAGATTTAGAATGCTAAATACACTTAAACCCCTCCAAAACTTGCTTATCCTCTAGCTGGGGGAACTTCCTCCAATAAAAAAAGCCCCCCTTACTAGTCCCAAAACCAGTAAAGCAAGCTTCCCACCCATCTATTCACTAAAACGTATATCTCCCGTAACATTATAAATCAACCATTCCGCAATATTAGTCGTATGGTCAGCTATTCTCTCAAAGTACTTGATAATCATAAGATAATCCGCACCCTTTGGAATAAACTCCTTGTTACATCCCATCTCTTCTACTATCTCTTGCCATATACGCTTGAAATCTGCATCAATCTTATCATCATACTTACAAATTTCTCTCATTTTCACAACATCTTTTTCTACAAAGCCATCGATAGCTCTTTTAAGCATACCCTGTACATCTATTGCCATATTCTCAATATGCCTTTTATAAGCTTCTTCATGTGACCAGCTCTCATCTTGAAGCTGCAAGCTATACATACAAATATCTTCACATTGGTCAGCTATTCTTTCCATATCCGTTACGATTTTAAGAATAGACATGATAAGTCTTAAATCTCTAGCTAATGGTTGTTGATGTGCAATGAGTGTCACACATCTTCTTTCGATCTCCACTTCTACTTGATCTATATAGTCATCCTTTTCAATAACTTTTTTTGCAAGATCTTTATCTCTTGTTGTGATAGCAATAATCGTTTGTTTGACTAATTCTTCTACCTCTGCTCCCATTTGTATAATATCTTGGCGCAGACTTTCTAATTCTTGTGCAAATACTTTTCTTGGTGCCATGATTTTTCCCTCCGTTTGATCAACCAAATCTTCCTGTGATATAGTCTTCTGTTCTCTTATCTTGTGGCATATCAAATATCTTTTCAGTCATACCAACTTCTACTAGCTCCCCTAGTAAGAAGAAAGCAGTCTTATCAGCTATCCTAGCCGCTTGTTGCATATTATGTGTAACAATCACGATTGTATATTGTTTTTTAAGATCATTAATTAAATCTTCTATCTTCAATGTTGAGATTGGATCTAACGCTGAGGTTGGCTCATCCATTAAAAGTATTTTTGGACTCATTGCAATAGCTCTTGCAATACAGAGCCTTTGTTGCTGTCCACCTGATAAACCTAAGGCACTCTTTTTAAGCTTATCTTTTACTTCATTCCAAATAGCCGCTTTTTTAAGGCTTTCTTCTACAATTTGATCAAGTTCTACTTTGTTCTTGATACCTTGCATTCTTGGTCCATAAGCTACATTATCATAGATAGTCATAGGAAATGGGTTAGGTTTTTGAAATACCATACCTACATTTTGGCGTAAGGTGATAGGGTCTAGCTTAAATATATCTTGCCCTTCAAATTCCACACTACCTTCAACTTTTGTTTCTCCAGACAAATCACTCATACGATTAAGGATTCTAAGTAACGTTGATTTACCACACCCTGATGGTCCGATAAAAGCTAATACTTCATTTTCTGCTACATCTATGTTAATGTCTTTCAGTGCTTGAAAATCACCATAATAAAAAGACAAGTCTTTAATACTAATCAAATTATTCATAGTCTTACTCCTTCTATTTTTGTTTGTTCTTGCCAAGCTTATGTGCTATGGCATAGCTAGATAAGTTGAGAGCTAACACAACCAAAAGTAATATAATGGCTGTTCCATATGCTTCTTCAAGAGAAATCCCCTCTTTAGCTAAGATATAGAGATGAACTGATAGTGTTCTACCAGATGCCATGATTGAACTTGGTACACCAAATACCATTCCTGCTGTTAGATAAATAGCTGCTGTTTCACCAACGATTCTTCCTGTACTAAACACAATACCTGTTAGTATTCCCGGAATTGCACTTGGTAGTACAACTTGCATAATCGTTTTGAACTTAGATGCTCCTAATGCCAGTGATCCTTCTCTATAAGAATTAGGTACTGTCTTAAGTGCTTCTTCAGTTGTTTTGACTACCGTTGGTAAAATCATAATAGCTACTGTTAATCCCCCTGCAAGGAGAGAGTATCCCATTTTAAGTTGTGTTACAAAAAACATCATCCCAAAAAGTCCAAATAATATAGAAGGTACTGCTGCAAGACATTCTGTAGCAAATCTAATGCCGTTTACAAATTTTCCTTCTTTAGCATATTCATGCAGGTAAATAGCTGTTCCTATTCCAATAGGTGTAGATAAAACAATTCCCATTAGAACCATATAAACTGTTGTTATAATGGCTGGCATAAGTCCTATGACATCAACATGTCCCCAACCCTTTATAAAAATATAGGAAATTATCCACAATAGCATGATAATTGTGCACAAAGATATGCCGCCTATTAAGGTATACACTAATATATCTTTCTTTTTTCTTAAATTAGGCTTATTTTCCATGTCTACTGCTTCCTTCCATCCTATTATTAATTTTTCTCATCAGCAGATTAATGCCTACAATAATGATAAAGAGCACCATTCCTGTTGCAAATAAAGCTTGTTGATGTACACCTGATGCATAACTCATTTCAATAGCAATGTTTGCAGTAAGTGTTCTAACTGGATCTGTAATATTTTGCGGAATTAATGGTGTATTCCCAGCTACTAATATAACTGCCATTGTTTCACCTAATGCTCTTCCTATCGCTAAGATAATCCCAGCTAAGATACCTGATTTTCCAGCTCTTAACTGTACCTTAAAGATATATTGAAGTTTAGATGCACCTAATGCTAATGCACCTTCTTTGTATTCCTGCGGTACAGCTCTTAAGCTTACCTCTGTCATACGAATAATTGTTGGTAAAATCATAAGTGCTAGTATAATAATAACTGCTAATAAACTATTACCTGCCCCCTTACCGCCAAAAAGCTTATCAATAAGTGGGACAATAACCATAAGTCCCCAGAATCCATAAATAACAGATGGAATACCAGCTAATAAATCAACTGCTGCTGATAAAAGCTTAGCAAGTTTAGGTGGGAGTACTTCTACTAATACTATAGCTGTACTAATCCCTACTATTACGCCTATAATAACTGCTCCTACTGTTCCATATATACTAGCTACTAACATAGGGAAGATTCCAAAGATTTCTCCTGATGGAATCCACTCTTTTCCTGTTAGAAAAGCCCAAAGATTGGTATGTGCAAAGAACGGCAGCCCATTGATAACAATGTAGGCTCCCATAAATGTCACTGCCAATATGGTGATAGCAGCACATCCCCAAAATACTTTTTTCATCACTTTATCCATTTATCTCATTCCTTATATCAGTTATTTGTTATGCTTAATTAACTGGAATATACTTTTCACTTACTACTTCTTGACCTTCTGTACCTAAGATGAAGTCCACATATTCTTGTACATGTGCTGGTGCATCTGGTTGTGTAAGAATTAATAGTGGTCTTGATACACTATATTTAGAAGCTTTAACTGATTCTGGTGTTGGTATGACACCATCTACACTAATAACTTTTACTGTTTCATCAATAAATCCTAATGATACATAACCTACAGCTCCTGTTTTAGATGCTACTGTTGCTTTGATTGTTCCATTTCCTTCTGCTACTAATGCACTTTGTGTGATACTTGAAACTTTTTTGTCTCCTATTTCTTTTTGAAGACCTAAGATTTCTTCAAAGGCAGATCTTGTGCCTGACCCATCTTCTCTTGTTACAACGATGATATTTTCATCTACTCCACCAACTTCACTCCAGTTAGTAATTGTTCCTTCAAAAATCCCTTTAACTTGTTCTGATGATAGGTCTTCTACACCATTTGCTGGGTTAAGTACTACTGCTATACCATCATATGCAATAACTGTTTCTGTCAGGCCATATTCTTTTTCTGAATCTTTGATTTCGCGTGAAACCATTCCTATGTCAGCTGTTTTTTCATGTGCTGCTTTAACTCCAGCTGAGGAACCTACTCCTTGTACTTCTATTACTACTTCTGGATTTTTTTCTTTATATTTTAACACAAGTTCATCCATCGGTACTGCCACTGTTGTTGAACCTACTGCCTGTATTTTTACTGATTCTGTTGTTTGCGTAGTTCCTTTATCGCCTTCTGCTACTCCAGCTGATGATCCACATCCGGTTAACATCATTGTACCTAATAATAAAACACTTACGCTTGCTAATAGTTTCTTTTTCATTTTTGATTGCCCCCTTGTTTGATTTACAAGCTCATTGTAACTCTTGTTTGTTCAGATAAGGTTTAGGCTGTGTTAAATCTATGTTAAATCTCAAATAAATACACCTAGTAAGTTTTACTGCTTACTAGGTGCTTTTCGTTATCTATATAATCTTACTTTTGAAGATTTTTTCACCTTGTCTATCTAGGTCTTTAGTACAATATCTTTCTTCTAAAAAACAAGATATTTCACCGTTGTCCTATACAGTATTTACTTTTTATAGTAGAATTATAATGTTTGATAACTTATACAAGGAGTACACTATGAAAACTTTTGAATTGATTGTTACTTCTACATTTGGACTTGAATCTGTAGTTCGAAGAGAAGTAGAAGATTTAGGTTATGATATTAGTTCCGTTAGTGACGGAAGAATTACTTATACAGGTGATGTTGAAGCTATCGTACTTTCTAACCTTTGGCTTAGAAGTGCTGATAGAGTATATATTAAAATGGGAGAATTTAAAGCGACTAGTTTTGAGGAACTCTTTAATAAAGTAAAAGATCTTCCTTGGGAAAACTGGATTACTCCTGATGCTAAATTTACAGTGAATGCTAATTCTGTTAAATCAGCTTTATTTAGTCTTTCCGACTGCCAAGCTATCGTAAAAAAATCTATCGTTACACGTCTTCAAAAACATTATGGTATTGATTGGTTCGAAGAAACAGGCCCATCTTATACTGTTAAAGTATCTATTCTCAAAGATATAGCAACTTTAACTATCGATACAACAGGTAGTAATGGTCTTCACAAGCGTGGCTATAGAGTAAGTAATTCAGAAGCGCCTATCAAAGAAACACTTGCTGCTGCCCTTATTCAAATCAGCTACTGGAAGAAAGGCCGTATTCTTTATGACCCATTCTGCGGTTCAGGTACCTTTGCTATTGAAGCAGCTATGATTGCCAAAAATATCGCACCAGGTCTTAACAGGGACTTTGCAAGTTCTAGCTGGCCTCAAGTGCCAAAATCACTTTGGGATGAGTACAAAAGGGAAGCACGTAGCATGATTGATCAAAGAGATCCTATCATCTATGCTTCAGATATCGATAGAAATGTCATCCAAAGTGCCCGTGAAAATGCTGAAGCTGCTGGTGTTAGTGAAGCTATTCAGTTCTTCGCAAAACCTATTCACAAAACTTCCTTACCTCATGGCGACTTTGGTATTGTCATTTGTAATCCACCTTATGGTGAACGTATTAGTGATTTAGTTAAAGTTTCACGTCTTCACAAAGATCTTCGTACGCTTATGGATAGTAATCCAACTTGGTCATCCTATACAGTAACTTCTGTAGATACTTTTGAAACTGACTTTGGTAAAAAAGCTAACAAGAATCGCAAATTATTTAATGGACGTATTCCAGTTAAATTCTATCAATATTTTGGACCTAGACCACCTAAGGGCGGAGAAAACTTCCAAGAAGTTGAAAGTTAATTAAATGAATAACTTACAAAAGGCGTGAGTCGGAATCTATTTTTCCTACTCACGCCTTTTATTTACTTTTAGACAATCGGCATTTCTATTGTGAAAGTACTTCCTTGTCCTTCTTCACTCTCTACCGTAATCTTCCCTTTATAAAGGCCTACTATATGCTTTACAATAGATAATCCAAGTCCCGTTCCACCACTTTTTCTAGACCTACTCTTGTCCGCTCTATAAAATCTTTCAAATATCCTTTTAATACTCTCTTGTGAAATCCCAATTCCGGTATCCTTTACCTGAATAATCCCACTATCGCCTTCAGCTCTAGTCATTATCGTAATTTCTCCACTATCTGTATAGCGCAACGCATTACTTACTATATTAATGACCATTTGTTTGATATGATCTCTATTGGTACAAGGTAATACCAGTACATCTTGCTCATCAAAGAGAATATCAATATGCTTTTTCCTTGCCTCTTCTTCTAGAAGATTTATAACTTCTTCTACGACTTCATGAACATAGGTAGATTCTGTATAAATATTATCCATGCTTTCAATCTCTGACAATAAGAGAATATCTTGAATCAACCTATACAGTCTTTTTGCTTCAATATCAATAATATCTAGAAATCTATTGGCACTTACTTTATCTTCTATAGCTCCATCCTTAAGAGTCTCTACAAATCCTTGAATACTCGTAAGGGGTGTCTTGAGTTCATGGGTTACATTACTTACAAATTGATAACGCATTTCTTCTAGCTTTCTTATATTCGTAATGTCTTGAATCGTCACGATGTATCCAAACTTCTTACTTTCCTCACCTATAGGTCTAGTTTTAATATAGAAGATTTTTTCACCTAATGGAATCTCACAAGAAGAATAAATGTTTTTGTCTATCGCTTCTGTTATCATCTGTCCACACTTACCATCTCTTAAGATATCTCTAATATGATAATTGTTTCCTCTTACGCCTCTTATTCCAAGCATTTCTTCTACTACTTGATTGAGTTCTAATACATAGGCCTCTTGATCTAGCACCATAATCCCTTGATCTAGATGAGTCAGAATAGATTCAGCTTTAGTCTTCTGGTATTTTAATTTACGGATGGTTCTATAAAGCTTTTCTCCCATATTATCAAAAGCACAATATAATTCTTCTATTTCTTCAATATCATAGTGCTTAACATTATGCCTATATTCACCTTTAGCAAAAGCCCCTGCTTCATCTATCAGACTACTAATAGGCTCTGTAATGGCCTTGATAATACTACTTAATATCAAATAAGCCACTACGGTACCTATACTTAAAACGATAAGTCCTTTATAAAAAATTTCTAATCTTATATTAATAAGCATTTGTTGATCTAGGTGATTAGATAAATAATTGCCAGCTACAAGACTAGAAGCATAGCCTATAATTGAAAGACCTACCGCCCACAATATCACTAGTACCGGTATTATAATTTTCTTCTTCATATATTACTCCTTTATAAATTTATAACCTACACCTCTTACTGTTTCTATACAGTCCTCAAGCCCATATCCATCTAATTTACTTCTTAAATATCTAATATGTACATCTACTGTACGTGTCTCACCATAATAATCATAACCCCATATCTTGTCTAGAAGCACCTCTCTAGTTAGAACTTTTCCTCTATTCTCCATCAGTAATCTTAAAATCTCGAATTCTTTTAGCGTTAACTCAATCACATGCTGATCATAACTTACTGTATGGCTCTCAATATCTACTTCTAACTCTTTATATCTTAGTTTGTTAGTATCTTTTGTACTCACATTAGCTTCGGCTATTGTATTTCTTCTCATAACAACCTTTACTCTAGCTACTAATTCTCTCACACTAAATGGTTTTGAAATGTAATCATCTGCACCTAATTCAAGTCCAATAATTTTATCAATTTCCTCTGATTTTGCTGTAACCATAATCACGGGAATCCATTTTGTTTTTTCATCTGTTTTAAATTGTCTAAGAGCTGTTACACCATCCATATCTGACAACATAATATCAAGTAAAATAGTATCTATATTTTGTTTTTCTAAAATTTCTTTTCCTTGTTTCACCGTAGTTGCCGTATAAACTACAAATCCACTTGCTTCTAAATTATAGGTCAAAAGTTCTAATATATGTTCTTCATCATCAATTGCTAAAACTGTCTTTTTTTCCATTTGCTCCTCCATCACTTCTTATTTCATGCCTTTTAGACATAAGTAAATTTTACATAAACCATTTCTATTTTAACTGGACATACTAAGTTTTATAAACTTGTTATCATTATTTTTTACATCAAGGGGGATTTTTATGTCTAAGCTTTTAACTGCGCAAGACTTAGTTAATCATATTAATAACTTTAGAAATATATTAGGTAACTTTGATTATTCTTCTATTAAAAATATAAGATTTTTAAACCTAGAAGCTTTCTTTTCTTATATGGATACTGTAGAAGATAATCCGTTTAAGATGCAATATGATGCACTTCAAAATGAATTAGATTGTGTACAACCTTATTTACCATTCGTTTCTTCTGAGCGTGCAAGTGAGTTTTTAACCTCTATGGCAAAAGCACAAAATGATGAAGAGACACACTCTATCAAAGAAAACTATACAAAAAAACTACGCACAGATTTTATTAATCTAGCCAGAACTCTTACGACAGATGATCAGTGGCAATCAGTCATAAACACCTGTGAAGAAATTCGCTCCCATAAAGAGGAAATGGCCCTTGCACTAAATTAATATATCTATATAATAAAAACAGGGCTTTGGTCCTGTTTTTATTATATAAGAAAGGATATCTATATGTCTAACAATAGATTTTATACTTTAAATAATTTTTTACGTAGTATTCATCATGAAAAAGTGATGAAACTCTCTATCGACGGTGGATTCACCTGCCCAAACCGAGATGGAAAAGCTGGAAAAGGTGGCTGTATTTTTTGTAGTAGCATGGGAAGTGGTGACTTTGCAGGTAGTAGAATTCTCTCTATTACAAATCAAATGCACTCTAATATAGATTTGCTTTCAAATAAGTGGCCTCACATCAATAAGTATATCGCTTATTTTCAGTCCTACTCCAATACATATGCACCACTTGAAGAACTTAAAGCCAAATACGAAGAAGCCTTATCCTTTGACAATGTTGTGGGTCTAGCTATTGCCACTAGAGCTGACTGCTTAGAGATAGATACTTTAGATTATCTTGAAGACCTTAGTCATCGTACTCACCTTTGGGTAGAACTGGGATTACAAAGTATCCATGAAAAAAGTAATTTGTTCATTAATCGTGGTCATAGCTTAGATTGTTTTACAGAAGCTGTTCATGCACTCCACAATCGTGGTATAGAAGTTGTTGCTCATATGATTCTTGGTCTTCCTGATGAGTCTACTGAAGATATGCTAGCTACTGCTAGGTATCTAGCTTCATTACCTCTGCAAGGTGTTAAGATTCATATGCTTCATGTATTAGATAATTCTCCACTCGGCAAACTTTACGAGAAAAATCCATTCTCTCTTCTTACTGAAGAAGAGTATATCTATCTTATTGGAGAAGTATTGAAAATATTACCTCCTCATTTTGTCATTCATAGACTCACTGGAGATGGAGATAAAAAGCATCTTATCGCCCCTTTATGGACAACTAATAAGACTCATATTTTAAATAGTATTAATAAATATTTAAAAGAAAATAATATCTATCAAGGAAATACATCAAACATGTATTGAGTTTATCTTCATTTTATTATACAATGATAGTAAAAAGCGTGAGGAGGTCATATATGATTAACTTAAATGAAGATTTTACAATGAATAAGTTAATTGTTCTGTACTTATTATCTCGGATTAAAATGCCTCTATCTCTTTCCCAAATCACGCAAATTGTCTTAGAGCGAGGCTATACAGATTATTTCTCTATGCAGCAATATCTCAATGAACTCTTAGAGTCTCATTTAGTCGTAAAGACAAAAGATAATAATGTCTCTTACTTTGATATTTCTGAAAAAGGATCTCAGACCTTAGAATTTTTCTCATCTCGTATACCAGCATCTATCCGTTTAGAGCTTGATAATTTTATTGCTACAAACTGGAGGAAGCTTAGAAGTGAGATAGATGTATTTGCTGAATATATTCCAAGTAAGGAATATGAGTATATTGTTCACTGTAAGATTACAGAAAACAATTCTGTTCTCATAGAGTTAAATGTAAATGTCGCATCTAAGAAACAAGCTATTACAATGTGTGATTCATGGAAAAATAATTCTTCCAACTTATATAGTGAGATTTTACAACTACTTTCAAAATAAAGTCTGCTAAATAATAAATAGAAAAAGAGGGCTACTTATGAATTAAGTAGTCCTCTTTTTCTATTTATTATTTAGCAGACTTTCCTGTAATTTCAGATAACAAAAAAGCTTACTCCTAAGAGTAAGCTTTTTTTAACATCGGGGTGACAGGACTCGAACCTGCGGCCTCCTGAACCCAAATCAGGCGCTCTAGCCAAACTGAGCTACACCCCGTAGCAAAAGCGCGAGACGGGAGTCGAACCCGCGACCCTCTCCTTGGCAAGGAGATGCTCTACCACTGAGCCACTCGCGCATATAATGTATGCCTTTCATAAAAAATATTTTACCATATATTACTTGCCTCGTCAATCTCTTTTATATAAAAAATCATTTTATTATAATTTAAAATGATAATACATAGTTATTCACTATGCATTATCATTTTAATCATACACTTCTTCTCTTCTGCTAACTGAATCATATATTTAGTGATAATCTCACCTTGCCTACCTATGGCACACCCACTTGAACTAATAATGTTATCAGTTAGCACCTTGCCTTCTAGTAGTTCATACTGCCTTAACCTAAAACTTTGTCTATCTATTTCCTTAGAGCATTCCTGTTCTACCAATACTTCTTCAGGACTTTCTTTGTACCTATAGGTCTCTAAATAGATATCCTCTATTCTAGTTGTCTCTTCTAATCTATCTATAGGCTCTAATTCACTTAGATCCTCTAACTTATCCACTTCTTCTAGCTCATCTAGGTCTTCTAAATCTTCTAGTTCTTCTACTTCTATATCTAGTGTTGCCACTATTTCATCATTGCCTTCTAATAAATAGGTTCCCATTTCACTAAGCATACTATGAATTTCTTCAGACATATAAGGTTTAACACAATCTGGCTTTTCATTTTCAAATTGTTCATCACATTCTAGTACATAAGTTTCATCACTAGTACTTATCTCAGTATAGTCATTACAGTCTTTATACTCTGGTATTTTATCTACCTTTAGATTGATATAGTGTCCTTCATAGTTCCTCGTACCTACTTGTACCGAGTTATCAAGTTCTAGTTTTTTGTTTTCATCCATTCCATGATGCTCAGCTAGTTGGCTTTCTTTTTTTAGTTGTTTATATTCTTGTGTCTTACCATCTAGCATAGTTAAGTCTAAGCTGCCATTTTTCAAATAATAATCATCTTTTCGACCTCTCATTAACTATCCTGCCCCCTTTAAACTCCCCTAAGTTTAAAATCTATTCTTCTGTTTCAGCTGCTGCTTCAGCGGCTTCTCTAATCGCATCTTCTTCATCTACGATTAAATCTAATATTTGCCAAAGTTCTTCTTTACCTTGCTTAGTTGTAGCTGAAAAGGCCACTAATCTATCTCCATCACGAAGCTTTAATCCTTTTTTAAGCATCGCTACATGTTTTGGCACTTGACTACGTTTAAGTTTATCAAGCTTTGTTGCTACGATAATTACATTATGATGATAATGAGAAATCCACTCATACATAATCTTATCATTCTCACCAACTTCATGTCTGATATCTATAAGAAGTACAACTTGTTTTAAATTCACTCTATCTGATAAATAGCCTTCAATTAATTTTCCCCAGCTATCTCTTTGAGTTTTTGATACTTTAGCATATCCGTATCCTGGTAAGTCTACAATACGAAATCTATCTTGTACATTGTAGAAGTTAATTGTTTGCGTCTTACCTGGTTGTGAACTTGTTCTTGCTAAACCTTTTCTATTAACAAGTGAGTTAATAAGTGAAGATTTACCTACATTAGATTTACCTGCAAACGCTATCTCTGTTACATTTATTTCTGGAAATTGAGTATTGTTACCTGCTGTAATAATTAATTCTGATTTAGTTACGTTCATTATTGTCCTCCTAAGGTTGCAAATACATATTGAAGTACATCTTCCATCTTATCTGCGTAATTAATATTCATTTTGTCTATGATGTTTGCTTCTAGTTCTTTAATATCTTTCTCATTAGCTTTTGGTACAATCACATCAAATATACCTGCTCTTTTTGCTGCTAATATTTTTTCTTTTAAACCACCTATAGGAAGTACTCTTCCTCTAATGGTTATTTCTCCAGTCATAGCTATATCATTTCTAATAGGTTTCCCTGTAAAGGCTGAAATAATAGCTGTAGCCATAGTAATTCCTGCTGAAGGTCCATCTTTTGGTACAGCTCCTTCTGGAATATGAATATGGATATCTACATCTTTATAAAAATCTTTTTCAAGTCCTAGTTCGCTGCCTCTAGATCTAATATAACTTATAGCTGCCTTAGCAGACTCCTTCATTACATTACCCATATTACCAGTTAAGTCTAAAGTACCTCTTCCTGGCATAATATTGACTTCTATAGATAAAGTATCTCCGCCTACAGCAGTCCATGCGAGCCCTCTAACTACACCTACCTGAGGCGCTTTATTTTTCTCCTCATATGTATACCTAGGAGCTCCTAGGTACTCTTTTACTTTAACTAAATTAACAGTAATACTTTTTTTATCTTTTTCAATAAGCTCTTTAGAAACTTTTCTACAAATATTGCCTAACTGTCTATTTAGATTTCTTACACCTGATTCTCTAGTGTAGTGATCAATCACGTAAGCCAAAGTCTCTTTATTTAATTTACATTGTTTTTTTGCTAGGCCGTGATTACCTAGTTGTTTAGGCCATAAATAGGTATTTGCAATCTCTAGTTTCTCTACAGCTGTATAACTACTTACATCTATAATATCCATACGATCTAATAAAGGTCTCGGAATAGTCGATAAGGTATTTGCTGTTGCTATAAACATCACATGACTTAAATCAAATGGTAGCTCTAAATAGTGATCTCTAAAAGCCTTGTTTTGCTGGCTATCTAATATCTCAAGTAAGGCTGCTGCTGGGTCTCCTCTGAAATCTCCCATCATCTTATCTATTTCATCCAAAAGCATAAGAGGATTGTTTGATTTTGCCACTTTAAGTGACTGTATAAATCTACCCGGCATAGCCCCTACATAAGTTCTCCTATGCCCTCTAATCTCAGCTTCATCTCTTACTCCACCTAAAGATATTCTCACATAGTTTCTGTTAGTCGCCTTAGCTATAGATTCTACTATAGATGTTTTCCCAACTCCCGGTGGGCCAACGAGACATAAGATAGGTGCTTCTACTCTGTTTGCTAGCTTTCTTACTGCTAGATACTCTAATATTCTTTCTTTAATCTGCACAAGTCCATAGTGATCTTCTTCTAGTACTTGCTTTGCCTTAATAATATCTATATTTTCTTCTGTCCGAATATCCCAAGGAAGTTCTAATATATTTTCGATATAACCTCTAATCACACCACTTTCTGGTGAACTAGTTGGCACTTTTAGGTATCTTATAATTTCTTTTTCTAGCTTATCTTTGACTTCTTCACTTAGATTTCTAGTTTCTATCTGCTGTCTATAACTCTCAGCCTCAGCTTTAACACCATCTTTTTCTCCAAGCTCATCTTGGATAATTTTCAATTGTTCTCTTAAGAAATATTCTTTTTGTGTTTTATCAATACTATCTTTTACTTTTTTGAATATATCTCTTTGTAGTTCTAATACCTCAACCTCTTTTTGTAAAATACCTATAACTTCATAGATTCTATCTGTCATAGCCATACATTCTAAGATTTTTTGTTTAATAGCTATCTCTAAAGGCATATTGGCAATGATAAGATCAATCACTTCTATAGGACTACTAGCACCTAAAATATTATACACCATTTCACCTGATAATTTGGTATTAAGCTTGGCATAGTTTTCAAAAAGGTCTCCCACTGTTCTCATGAGCGCTTCAGTTTCTAAATTATCTTCTATCGACTCTTCTATTTCTTCTATCTCTGCATGTATATACTCATCTTCAGTAAGAGCAATAACTTTAGCACGCTTTTCGCCTTCTACTAGTATCTTTAATAGAGGCGGTTTAAGCTTAACTATTTGTTTGATGCTTACAATAGTACCTACCTCATAAAGTTCATCTAACTTTGGTTCATCTATATTAGTATCCTTTTGAGTAACCAAAAGGATTTTCTCATCCTTTAACATTGCGGTTTCTATAGCTTTAAGTGATTTATCTCTTCCTATATCAAAATGTACAATCATATTTGGGAATACAGTCATACCTCTTAAAGGAATGAGAGGTATTGTCTTTCTTGCTGTCTTCATACGGTCTCCTTCTTGATCTTTTATTTTATCTAACTATTATTATACCAAAATATTGGCTTAGTTTTTTAATAAAATAAAAGTTTTTTCTAAAAACCTATGCATGAAGGATACTTTCTGCTTTTTCAGTAACCGTTTTGTCCCATATTTCTTTAATAACTTCTTCAATAGTCCCTACAGGAACAATGTCTATCCCTAAATTCAAATAGGTCTGCTGCATATTCTCTTTTGGAATAATGACTTTTGTCACTCCAGCATTCTTTGCAGCTAGAATTTTCTCAGTTACACCACCTACAGGGTAAACTTCACCGTGTATCGTAATTTCCCCTGTCATTGCTATATTAGAAGAAACAGGTTCATTAAACAATGCTGAATAAACACATGAAAACATCGCAATACCAGCCGATGGACCATCCACAGGTATTCCCGTTGGAAAATTAATGTGTATAAAATAACTATCAATATCTATGTTATACATCATTTTAAATAAGGTTAGGACATTTTCAGCAGAACTGTAGGCCATACTTTTTCGTTTGCTAGTACTATTACGTAAATGAAGCTCTTCTTCTTCTATAAGTCCTGTAATTTTAAGCTGTCCTTCTTTTTTAGGCACTTTTTGCGCTACTGCTTGAACATCTAATAGCATGCCTTGTCCAGCTCTAATGACAGCTAATCCATTTACTTTTCCAATATGCTCTTTATTATCTACTTCTTTTTGAGTATACATACTATATCCACCAGATTTAATAACCCATTCTACATCGATTATTTCTATCTTATCTTTTACTTCTAATTTTGCCTTATTATAGCTTGTTTGTAGTATTGTAATAGCATCTCTACCATTCGTCGCATAATCAGCAATTAAATCCTGTGCTTTATCCTCAATATCTAATTTATCCTTGATAACCGTCCGGCTAATGATTTTTTTAATCTCATCTTTAGCAAGGTCTTTAAAAAATATCTCTACGCATCTTGACCTTAATGCTGGAGGTATCTCGTCTCGTGATCTAGTTGTCGCGCCTATTAGCCTAAAATCTGCTGGCAAACCATTTTTAAAGATATCATGAATGTGCCTTGGGATATTCTCATCATCTTGTGAATAGTAAGCACTTTCTAAGAGCACCTTTCTATCCTCCAAAACTTTAAGTAATTTATTCATCTGGACAGGATGAAGCTCTCCAATCTCATCAATGAACAATACGCCTCCATGGGCCTTGGTCACTGCCCCTGCTTTAGGCTGAGGGATACCTGCTGCGCCATAAGCTCCTGCGCCTTGATAAATGGGATCATGCACGGAACCAATGAGCGGGTCCGCTACGCTTCTTTCATCAAATCTAAGCGTAGTTGCATCTATCTCTACAAACTTGGCATCTGTCCTAAAAGAGGCATTGGGATTCTTCTTTGCAATATCTAGTGCAATTCTAGCTGCAGCTGTCTTGCCAATCCCAGGACTCCCATAAATAATGATATGCTGCGGATTAGGTGTACACAATGCTGTTTTAAGTGCCAAAATCCCATCAGCCTGTCCCATAATATCCTCTTCAACTTTAGGTCTCATTTTCTCTGTCAGTGGCTCTGCAAGAGATATTCTCCTAAGCTTTTGAAGTTCCTCATATTTTCTTGTAGAATCCTTATTTATATTAGTTTTTGCTGATGTGCTGTTCTTAAGCTGGAGCAAAAAGTAAATCCCTATTACACATGAAAAAAATAGTTGTATACCCATCAAAATTGCTGTCATTCCAGTACGTCCTCCTTAGACTCTTTTTTGTGAGTATTGCCCCCGCTAAGTGATTACATACTGTTTTTTACTATAAAAATATAAAAGACCTAATAACTTTTAAAGGTATTAGGTCTTTATATTAAGCTGATTCAATTCCAGCTTTTTTACTTGTCTTTTTTCTAGCTGGCGCTTTTTTTTCTTCTGCAAGAATAAGAGTTGGCTCTGCTTCTTTTGTTATAACTTCTTTAGTAATAATTACCTTATTTATAGTATCTGCTATAGAAGGTACTTCATACATAACGTTTCTCATAACATCTTCTAAGATAGCACGGAGTCCTCTAGCACCAGTTTGTCTTTCAATAGCCATATGTGCTACTGAAGCTAATGCCTCTTTTTCAAACTCAATCTCTACATTATCCATTTCGAATAACTTGACATATTGTTTTGTAAGTGCATTCTTTGGCTCAGTAAGGATCTGTGTAAGTGCATCTTCATCTAGATTCTCTAGTGAAACAACTACAGGTACACGTCCTACAAACTCTGGAATAAGACCAAATTTAAGTAAGTCTTGTGGTTCAAGGGCTTTGAGAAGTTCTCCTACGCTCTTTTCCTTTTTGCTTACGATATTTGCACCAAATCCCATTGATTTTTTGCCTGTTCTATTTTCTATTATTTTATCGATACCATCAAAGGCACCACCACAGATAAATAGAATATTAGTTGTATCAATCTGTATAAACTCTTGATGTGGATGTTTTCTACCACCTTGTGGAGGTACAGAAGCAACAGTTCCTTCTAATATTTTCAGAAGGGCTTGTTGCACACCTTCACCACTTACATCACGTGTAATAGATGGATTTTCAGATTTTCTAGTAATCTTATCGATTTCATCGATATAGATAATACCAACCTCTGCTTTTTCCACATCATAGTTTGCAGCTTGAATAAGTTTTAAAAGAATATTTTCTACATCCTCACCTACATAACCTGCTTCGGTAAGGGCTGTAGCATCTGCTATAGCAAAAGGCACATTAAGCATTTTAGCTAGAGTCTGGGCAAGTAATGTCTTTCCTGAACCTGTTGGTCCAAGAAGTAAGATATTACTTTTTTGTAGTTCTACCCCATCATC
The DNA here is from genome assembly GCA_036655715.1 of Cellulosilyticaceae bacterium. Lineage (GTDB taxonomy): Bacteria > Bacillota > Clostridia > Lachnospirales > Cellulosilyticaceae > JAVVPO01. Next base: position 23,758 of record JAVVPO010000027.1, read on the forward strand.
TTTACGAGGGAATGCTTTGACTCGCTTATAGTGATTGTACACTGCAACAGCTAAAGCTTTTTTCGCGTCTTGTTGACCTATAACATATTCATCAAGATGTGCTTTAATTTCTTTAGGCGCCTGCATGTCTACAAGACCTTCTGGTTCTATTACCTCATCAAACTCTTCTTCTATAATTTCAGAGCAAAGTTCAATACATTCATCACATATATAAACCTGTGGCCCTGCAATTAATCTTCTTACTTGCTCTTGACTCTTACCACAAAAAGAACATCTAAGTTGCTTTGTATCATCAAACTTATTTGGCATTCTACACCTCTTTTCTACTATTTTCTGTCTTCAATTACCTTATCTATAATTCCATATTCTTTAGCTTCTAATGCATCCATAAAGTAATCTCTTTCAACATCATGTTGTACTTTTTCAAGAGGTTGCCCTGTATTTTCTGATAACATTCTATTCATCTTAGCTTTTGTCTTAATGATATGTTTTGCATGGATTTCGATATCAGTTGCCTGACCTCTAGCACCACCTAAAGGTTGGTGTATCATAATCTCTGCATTAGGGAGTGCAAACCGTTTGCCCTTAGCGCCTCCAGCTAGTAAGAATGCTCCCATACTTGCCGCCATACCTATACAAATAGTTGAAACATCTGCCTTGATATATTGCATTGTATCGTAAATAGCCATCCCGTCAGTTATTGATCCTCCAGGACTATTGATATAAAGCATAATATCTTTATCTGGATCTTCTGCTTCCAAAAATAAAAGCTGTGCAACTATAAGTTGTGCCGTAATATGGTTTACTTCATCTCCTAGTATAATAATCCTGTCTTTTAGTAAACGTGAATATATATCGTAAGAACGTTCACCTCTATTGGTTTGTTCTACAACAACTGGAACTAAGCTCATGTCAGTACCTCCCAAATTATCTATATATTATTTTTCAACTACTTTTGCTGTTTGAGCAACAAGGTCAGCTGCTTTTTGAACTCTTAAATCTGATGATAGCATTTCTCTTTCGCCCGCACCAATTGATTTTTGAAGTTCTTCAACTTTCATCTTGTAACGCGCTGCCATTTTTTCAATCTCTGCATTTACTTCTTCTTCTGAGATTTCAATGTTTTCTACTTCCATTACTTTTTCAAGTACTAAACGAGAGCTGATTTGAGCTTCTGCGTCTTTCTTAAAGTTTTCTCTGAATGCTTCCATTGTGAGTCCTGTGAATTGTAAGTATTGCTCAAGTTGCAATCCTTGTTGACCCATACGCATTCCGAATTCTTTTACATTTCTATCTACTTGCTCTTCTATCATAGCTTCTGGTACAACAACATTTGCATTTGCTACTGCTTGATCAATTGCATTGTTTTCAACTTCTGCTTTTTGGCTAGCTTCTTTTTGAGCTACAAGTTTTGCTTTTTGATCAGCTTTGTACTCAGCTAATGTTTCGAATTCTGAAACATCTGCAGCGAAATCATCATTGATTTCTGGAAGTTCTTTAGATTGAATGTCTTTAACTGTTACTTTGAACATAGCTGGCTTACCTGCTAAGTTTTCTGCTTGGTATTCTGCTGGGAAAGTAACATTTACTTCTACTTCTTCTCCAGTATTCTTGCCAATTAATTGATCTTCAAATCCTTCGATGAATGATTTTGATCCAATTACTAATGCGTAATCTTCACCTTTTCCACCTTCGAATGCTTCTCCATCAACGAATCCTTCGAAATCAATTGTTACTTTATCTTGTGGCTCTACAGCTCTATCTGTTACAGTGATTTCACGAGAATTTTTCTCAGCTTCTACAGCGATTGCTGCATCTACTTCTTCGTCTGTTACAGCAACTGGAGCAACTTCTACTTCTAAGTTTTTATATTCTCCAAGTACTACTTCTGGTTTTACTGTAACTTTTGCTACATATTTCATAGATGTTTTTGTCATATCTACTACTTCTAATTCGCCTGGACGAATACGAGCTGCAATGTTGATGTTGTTTTCATCGATTGCATTTCCTAATGTTTCATCAATTACGAAATCTGCTGCTTTATTGAAGAAGATTTCTACTCCGTACATTTTTTCGATCATCGCGCGAGGTACTTTACCCTTACGGAATCCTGGTACATTGAAATCTTTTTTCATTTCATTATAAGCTTTAGAGATTGCTGCTGATACAACCGCTTCTCCAACTTCTACTGTTAAACCTACTTGGCTATTTTCTAATACTTCTACTTGTGTATTCATATTATTTATCCTCCTTGGGTGTTGTTTAAATATAGCTTAGTTATTACTAACATCTATTGTTCAAACACATTATTGTAGCATTTTAAATTAACATTCAATCATTATAGCATATATTGATGTTAAAATCTATATTATTTACTCTTTTATTAGCTTTTCATTATTCCAAGTATTACATATAGTATGTATGTATTTAATGCTTTATAATCAATTTGTGTAATGTTTTGTTCGGACTTTCAGAAAGGGAATCTACTTTATGAATAACTTCTTCACTAACGGGCCATCTCTTGTACCCTTTAAACAGATTTATGCCCAAAATATCACGCCTAAGCTTCAAGAAATCGATTTATTTATTAAAACATCCGAGGCGCCTTATGCCCTATCAGATGTCTCTTCTATCCTACAGTGTTCCGAGGATGAAGTGAAGTATATTATGAACCAAAATGATATTACAGCTATTCAGTTAGTAGACTTCTTTACAATCGTAAGTAGTTGTAGTAGTTATATCTGTAGATTAATAAGTAGACAATGGAAATATGTTAACTTTAACGACTATACAGCCACTATGATATCTGATATCTACGAGATTAACCTTCATAAAGTTGAAGCTGCTTTTAAAGATATGCAAGTAGAAACTATATCAGAATATGAATTAATGGAGATTTTCAGTCGTATACATACACCTATTTATAGCTTTAGTAACTGTTAATACAAAAGGAGTATAACTATTTTAATAATTTAATTATAAAATAGTTATACTCCTTTTATTATACCC
>JAVVPO010000028.1:0-26577 GCA_036655715.1 Cellulosilyticaceae bacterium
TTTTCATGTATAGGTTTTACGGCTTCAATAAAAGGTGCCTTATCAATATCTCTATAAATAGTCATTCCCATGTCTTCCGCTTCTACGATTGCATCATCCATCATACGATTATACATCTGCGTAAAGTTATCATTTAATCTTACAAAGCAATTTTGCAAATAGTCTTTTTGTTCTTTAGAAAGTTTATTCCATGTCTTTGTATTGATGATATAGATATCTGGTGAATACTGATGCTCCGTATATGTATAAGATTTCGCTACTTCTCCATGCTTGTCTACAGTAAGTGCCAACTCTGTATTTTCAGCTCCATCTATAACTCGCTGCTGTAGTGCAGTATAAGTTTCACTAGCAGACATAGGTACCGGAGATGCCCCCATAAGTTCTAGCATTTCCATAGAAGTTGTACTTGGCATAGAACGAAGTTTTTTTCCTTTTAAAACTGATGGATTAGTTACTGCCACATCTTCTTTGAGATAGACATTTCTTGCACCATTTGCATAATAACCGATGGCTAAAAACCCTTCTTCTTCATCTAACCTAAATAATTCTTGAATCTTTTCACTCTTCGCCATTGATTCATAGTAATGTTCTTGTCCCGTAAATAGATAAGGTAACGCAAAAATAGAATAGGCATCATTAAATTGTCCTAGAGTATTTGAACTTACCTTTGCCATATCTAAGACACCGGCTTTTACCATTTCAATAATTTCTTTTTCACTTCCGAGGACACCACTTGCATAAATACTTACTTCCATATTCATAGCTTTATCCTCTGCTACATAATCTGATAGTAAGGCAATAGATTCTGCAATCTCAGACTCTTTTGACTGGCAATGAGCAAGCTTTATTTGCACTTTATCTGAGTAAGTAGTACTTACAACAGATGCAAATATTGTACCTGCTGTTATTAAGCATGTTGCAACAATCACAACTCCTAAATATTTTTTGAAATTTTTCATATTGTCTTCCTCCTTTATATTTCAATATAGGTATTTTAGCATAAATAATAGGTGTATTCTCATGATATATTGCTCAAATCGATAATTTTACAAAATATATTGTCTTCTATATTTCGTAAAATAAACTTATTTATATATAATTTTATTTGTTTTAATTTAAAGAATATAAGAATAAAATAATTTTTTTATATTCTTTTTTATATATAAACCTTATTTCATCATTTATTTTCAATGTAATTTTATAAGATTACATTGAAAATAAAGTTAATATCTTTTGCATTATAATGAATGGATAAATTCTATGTTTTAATAATACAAATCATACAGAGAGTCCATCTATGAAAAAACATTAATTCTTAATAGTAGTTATCGCCTAAAAAATACTTATTCTGTCTTAAAAAGATAGAACCTCTACTTATAGTAAAAGGAGTTCATTCAAACTATACTGTTTGAATGAACTCCTTTTACTATTTTTACTATACCTCTTATCTTACTTTACGATCTCATAAGGCCAGTTATTTATACCACCTATGTCATATTGACTACTCCATATATTTTTTCTATAACTATACCATCTTTCCATTTCATATCAATGATATAGCCGCCGCGTGCTACGATTCCCTTCACTGAGCCACTTTTCCACGCTTTCGGAAGGGATGGAAGTAACTTCACTTCTCTCTCATGGCTTTGCACCAACATTTCTATGATTCCTGCAGTTACACCAAAGTTACCATCAGTCTGGAAGGGCGGATGGGCATCAAACAAATTAGGATATACCCCACATCAAATGTATCTTTTATATACAGCTCTAACCTTTCATCTGTTGGTACTTCTACTAAATTTTCGCCTTCAATATGTAATTCTACCCTATCGTATAAATTGCTATAATCCCTAATATGTCTCTCTTTAACCTGTTCATAAGTTTTAGTCTTTAATCTACTTACTCTTGTAGTTACTTCTTTTTGGATGTCTACTTGACTTTCAATAGGTTGCTTATTATACCCCTCAAAATTTGTATGAATAGTGAGATAGAGCACAGCTTCATCTGCCCCTTCAATCCTTAGTGCATTGTCTTTTAAGTAGACTGTTCCTCCATTTTGCTCTACCTCCACACCTATTCCAAATGTAATCCCTCTATTTTTAGAAAGTTCATCATAAATAGCAGGCTCATCACACTCGTGATAAACAGGCGCTGCATAAGCTGGTGCTTCCGCTACTAAATATAGCTCAGTCTCTCTACCTTCTATCTTATAAGCATGAGGTGTACAGAGTTCTACTTTGAAACTTAATTTTCGCGACTGGCTTGCACTCATCTTGATTGCTATAACCTGATCGGGGTAGGAGCAAAAAACTTCTCGTGTATAAGTTACACCCTCTACAGCATAAGTTGTTGTAGCAATCCCCTTTTCAATATTTAAATCCCTATAGAAATCACTACATACCTCTTCATGTGCCATGGTTAGCTGCAAGTCTCCTGCGGGCTGATAACTTGCCGTTCAAGTAGATAGTGCATTTTTCCAAAGTTCTATTTCAGCTTCTTCATTTGTCCTTCATTTAAAAGAATCCTTGCAGTTTTAATACTTTCTAATACCTTATCATTCGTCTTATCTTCTGGATATCTGGACCAGATTTTATTTTCATTCAGTGAAATTCTTTCGTGTTTTACTCCTCCATATACCATTACCCCTAAGCTACCATTCCCTATGGATAGTGCTTGTGTAAAAGACTTGGCTGGTTGATTGTACCATAATTTTTGCATGTCTCTCTCCCTCTGTGTTAACTTAATCTTACTATTTAATATTTTTCAAAGCTAATTCTATATACTCTATTTCTTTGTATATTCTATTCTAAATCAACACTCAAATCAATTGCACTATTATTTTATCTAGTTCTTTATCCTCTACAAAAAAAGCCAGTAAATCACCTTTATTCAAGGTACTCTACTGACTTTAAGATTATTATCCCTTACTTGTTTGATCACATACAATACGGTTAATCCTTCCCATATTCTTTGTAATCTCTTCATTACATTCACCACGGCTCTTTTTATCTAGGCCAGTAGCAGTATATCCCTTACATTTTGAAAGGAGCGTATCAATAGTTTGCCAGAGACTTGCATATTTAAGTTCCTTATCATCTAGTATAGACCCACCTGTTTTTTTCTTTTCAAGATTTTCGACAAGTGCCTCTACTATATATTTATTATTGATATAAAAATCAATAGTGTTTTCTAGGCTTAATAAGCCTTTATTATCTATCTCTGTTAAAGCATCCATTACAGCTGCTATTTCTAGTTTAACTACGCCACCTTCCATGTTCGTGGTATAGGCTTTTTCTTCGTACTGTTCTCCTGCTTTGATGATATATCCACAAGCACTTACATACTCATCATTACGTTTTCTTCTATTTGCTTTACAGTATAATTCTATATTAGTCATATCTTATGGCCTCTTTCTTATTGTCTGTATCATTTTGTGATAGGTAGCTTATAAACCTTCTCTTGCTATGTACCAATCTTCTTAGTATAACCTAATTATCTAGGTTATAACAACCTTTACTCAGTTCGATTTGATATCTGGCATTTGTATAAGGAACTTTCTCTATTACTCCCTCAAATTCAAACCTAAAACTTTCGCTTATCAAATGAGATTGATAGCTCTTAGTTAATCCTATCTTATGATCTGTATAAAACATATACAACTGTCTATACTAACTATAAAATACTATGTTAGGAGTTTGTATATGAAAAAACTATTATTACTTTTAAGTTTATGTTTGACTATGTTTGTAGGTTGTACACCTGCAAAAGAAGTACCTCCTGAGGCTCCTGTTGCTCCTGTCGAAGTAGGTCCTACTGATACAATCAATACACCTGTAGGCGGAGAATCTCCAAACCCAGTTACACCTCCTGTTGAAGGTGTCAATATAGAAGGTACTACTGGTAAATAAATGAGAAGCCCCTTTTAGAAATACATTTTTATGTATTTCCGAAAGGGGCCTTTATTATTTTACACTTGAATTTCTTTAGTTTCATCAGCTTTCGTCTTTTGTATAAAACCAGCTAATTCTTTAATGGCTTCATCCCAAGTTTTTAATGGCTTTTCATTTATTTCATTTGTATTTTGTGTTTTATTATTTTCCATTTATTCTCTCCTAGATTTTCATTATAAGGTTATATTTCTCATCCTCTACTACTATACACTATTATTTCTCATATTAAAATATACTTTTCCATCTCACTTCCCAAATCATTCACATAAAATAGATTTATCATTCCTTAATTTTCTACTCTATATAATACTCTTTAGTAAATAAACAAGGTAGAAACTGGAGATAACTATAGTAATACGGGATAGAATAGGATAGAATAAGATATTCCAAATATTAAAGAATTAAGGTGAATAACAATGCCCCATAATAAATCTATTGAACTTATGAAACAGCTTATTGAAGAAAAGAAAAATAAAGGTTCAAAAGGTGCTCCTAGCAAACTTGAAAAACAATCTGTATCTACACACAAAGCTTTTAAAACCCTTAAAAGAGGCGGCGCCTTTGATAAATAATATCATCTTTTTCTAAAGCAGGCCTACTATCTCTAGTAGGCTTATTTTATTACCCTGCTTTTGTATTTCCAAAGTATAATGTAACTTTTTTCCAATTTTTATAATACACTATATAGTAAATGCCAAAGGTGGTGTGCTCTATGTATGAAATAACCTTATCAGGGACAATAGAATCCTTGCTCCTTGTTATCATATTATCTTTAGATGCTTTTGTGGCTAGTTTTGCTTATGGTACTGATAAAATTAAAATTCCTTTTAGTTCTGTGATTGTTATCAACCTAATCTGTTCTGGTATTTTAGCTATTGCACTTTTCTTAGGTTCTATTATAAAACCCTTTATGCCTGAACATCTAACCACTGTTATTTGTTTTATCCTTCTCATGGGGCTCGGTGTCGTAAGATTCTCTGCAACCTCTATCAAAGGTTTTCTAAGAAAATGTGATAATCACACTAAAAATCTAGAGTTCAAATTCTTTGATATCCATTTTCTCTTACGTGTTTATGCAGATAGTACCGAAGCTGATAAAGACCATTCTAGAGTGCTTTCTCCTATAGAAGCTGCTTCACTTGCGTTTGCCCTTTCTTTAGATGGCCTTGCCCTAGGTTTTGGTACAGGTCTAACAGAAGTTAGCTATATCCAGGTTATCATTTTTTCTCTTATCTCTACTATGATAGCTGTCCTACTTGGGTGTTTTATAGGTAACAAAGTGGCAGAAAAACTCAACTTAGACTTATCTTGGTTAAGTGGGTTACTTCTCATTTTTTTAGCCCTTATGAAACTTAGATAATGAAAAAGCATAGAATTCATAAGCCACTCCTTATGTCTTCTATGCTTTTTCATTCATTTAATGGCTCGGTTGAATCTGAGCCCCTAATCACAACTAAATACTGAAAATAATCGGTCGTTACACCGTTAGTTGGCGTATCTCCTCCTGATTGATAGGAAATGGGCCAAATCAGTTTTTTGTCAAAAGGTGAATCTTCTCCAGTAAGGCGTAATAGTAGGTTTTCATTTGCTGGTAATCCTTTTAGAAGATTATAGTTATCTGATAATGAAGTGAAATGCTTTTTACCATAGGCGTCCTTAGCCCCTTTTGTCATTACCTGACAATCTTTATAGACATAGGCAATACTTAAAATCTTGTCTTCAAAGCCCTTATCTTCTAGGTAACTTGCAAACCATTTAGTATTATTTTGCTCTTTTTGAAAAATATGATTAATGCCCCACTGACCATAATAAACCCCGTGAGGTAATATTTCATAAATAGCTTTAAAATTTTCATATATTCTCATATCTCTTACCACATTAAAGTGACTATTTTCATCATAGGCTTCATAGGCATAAGTTATATTATTACACACCATAGCAAAATCAAAATATCTTTCTCCTAGATATGCCTTATAAGATGCTTCATTGGCTACTAAATCCTGAGCAAGGTCCTCGGCAACTTCTCTACTTAATTCATCTGCTGTACCAATCAGCTTAATCTTTTCAGATATCGCCTCTGGTGCTACCTCCGTAGGCAATAGCTCTTTCAGATACTCTGTTGCAATATCTCCTTGATGCTCTATATCTAGCCCTACTACTTGAATCCTATCTTCTAGCTCTAAAGTCTGGTTATACTCATACAAAGCAATCCATCGTTTGTAGCTATCTTCTGTATAATAGTAGGTTCCCTTCATTGATTGATAAAGTTTCTCTAATATAGCCTCTTCTCCTGTGCTTAAATACTCATTAATATACTGAGCACTTGAGTAAGAAGTTTCACACAAATAATATTTTAAAGGAGTTTTTTCTTTTAGATACTTTAAAAACTTAAGCTCTAACTCCATATTGGCTCCGATACCATGACTTTCCCCTGTTAAGATAATTTCCTTGCCTTTCAAATCCATCTCTAACAAAGCAAGATCGTCCCAGCTATTGCTATCTATACTCATAACTGCTGCGTTCTGGGCAAAATATGTCTCTAGATTAGTGTTTTGACTTGAATAAATCCACCAACCTAATGCACCTAATGCGATTAAAATAAATAACCATTCTCCATCAGACCACTTATTTATTCCTTTCATCAGCTTTCCCCCTCTTAGCATTTAATTCTTTACTTACTAAGCATATCATACCTCCCCTAACTTTGTATACAATTATACTATTATTTGTTTTGCAATCATATCCTAAAAAACATAAAAAGAGCACTACACAACTATTATGTAATACTCTTTCTAGCTACTTTCTTTATTAGAACACTATAAATATCTCATCTTTGCTTAGTGACTTATTGATAAACATTTACTTGATTCTTGCCACTTTTCTTTGAACAATAAAGAGCCTCATCTGCGCATTTAACTAGTTCTTCAAAGGAAGCTTTAAGATCCCTGTAATGCGTAACCCCTAGACTTATTGAAGTTTGTAATTCTACTTGTTCTCCGCAATCTAATACAAGGTCTTCTACACTCTTTCTAATTTTTTCTGCTACTAACTGAGTAGCCTCAAGGGTACTACAAGGTAGTGTAACCAAAAACTCTTCCCCGCCATAGCGACCTACTAAGCCTTCTTCTCTGATACTATTTTTAATAGCACAAGCTACTTCTTTAAGTACCTTATCGCCCATAATATGCCCATAGGTATCATTAATCTTCTTAAAATCATCTATATCTATCATAATTAAACAGGTCGTTTCTTTGCTTGTTTCATAAATCTCTAGACTTCTTTTAATAATCTCTCCCCTATTATAAATTCCAGTTAGGACATCATACGCTGCCCTATACTCTACTTCTTCAAATAATTGGGTATTTTCTAACGCAATAGCAATATAAGAACCTAGTATTTTCAAAGTATTCAAATCTTTCCTTGTATAGGCTTGTTTTTTGTAAGATTGTACACTCATAACCCCTATTACTTTATCTTTTAGTTTAAGCGGAATAAAAAGTGCAGACTGTGGCATATGATTATAAGCCTCCTTCTGATTATCTCTAAGCTTTTTCGTATAACTTCTGTAATTTGCTACATACTGACTACACTCTTCTTCTATATTATTTAGCAAGATACTTTCTTCATTTTGAATACAATAACTACTAAAATCACGTTCTTCAATAGCTATATTTCCCAACTCTATTTTTTTGTTATTGTCTATGCACAAAACACATTTTAATTGCTTCTCTTCTTCATCATATAGACTTAACTCAAAAACATCTGTATCTAATATATATTTAATCTCCGTTGAAATAATATCAATGACATCATCTAGATTTAATGTAGCCGTTATCTTCTGACCAATACTAGATAAATGTTCTATTTGGTTGTAGAGTGTCTTATAAATAATAGCTTCTCTTTCAGCTTTTTTATAATCTAGCCTAGTCATCCATGCTTCACTTTGATTATTTGCTATTTCTTCTTTAATCTCTAAGTATTTTTCCATATAAAATAGTGACTTCTTAGACTTCCCTAATACTTTATAAGATTTACCTAGATTAAAATAAATCTCTTTTAATTCTCGTCTGGCATGAGCCTTATCAATCTGCTTTTGTGTATTAAGTAATTTTTCTATAGCTTCTAGATAATCTTGTTTACAAATATCTAGCTTAGCCCATTCAATCATAATACTCACAATGTATTTAGATTGACTATTTTTTCTAGCAAAATTAAGTCCTTCTTCAAAGCTTTTCTTTGCAAGTTCATAGCTACCTAATTTTGTATAGATTTTCCCTCTTCCCATTAACACTTCAGACAGCTCCATATTATTACTATCTTTCGTTAACTTATACGCTTTTTCTATGTGTTCTATAGCTTTGTCTCCATTACCTAAACCAAGTTCACTCAGTGCCTCAATAGTGTATTTAGTTGCCCTATCCGCCGTAGCAAGAGGGTAGGCAATTCTGTTAACTTGGTCTAGCATTTCTTTGCTCTTTGTATACTTCTTTAATTTAACATAAATAATGGCTGTATTAAGAAGCAGGGCCTTCAATGCTTTTTCATTTTGCTCTTGTTCAGCAAGTTCCATGCCTTTTAGCCCCCATTCAATAGCTAAATCCCATAGCTCTTGTGTTGCATAGTCCGCCATTAAGCCGTTACTTCCAGCTATAATACCTTCTGCGTTGCCTAAATCTAAAAATGCTTCATAAGATATCATGTGGCAATCCGTAGCCTTATCAAATTCCATAAGTTCTAAATACGTCCACCCTAATCTATGCATTACCCAGCCATAAGCGTCCCTTAGTTGCTCTTTTTGTGTAAAATCAGCTACCTCTTCTAGTAAACTTCTTCCTATCTCTAAGTCCAGTTCATCTACTATTGTTGTAAAGTAATGAATGTATTCTGGATTATCTCTTAGTTTTTTTATATTTTGCTTTAATTCATTTAAGTCCATGACAACTCCCCCTTACCCTTTTATTGTCCTTACTTTACCTTTATATGTCAATGTTATTTATTTGAAATGTTTTTAATTTTTTTATTTTCTTCTTGTTATATTCTTAAACTTACTTAGTCTTTAATAAATTTTTAAACACTGGCATAAACTAATAGGGTAAAGAAATGAGGTGAATGACTATGAATACTGACCTAGATTACTGCCAATTGCAACCAGCCCTTAACCTAAGTCGTGAGCTTATTTATAAAGATTATTTAAATAATCTTAACTGTATTTCCATCAATAATTTTCCCTCTTATATTCCGATAAAAAATATTCGTTTTCTGAAAGTCGTCTCTCTTACATGCCCTACCTCTAATAATTTTAATTCTTTTGTTGCAACCCTTTATGCTCTTTGGAGTTTAGATATAACCTTATGCTATATTTTACAAGTTTCACCTGAGTATACAACGGTTTACTTCGGTGTCTCTCAACAAAAAGAGAGTATACTCGCTCTTAATATCTTAAAGCAAGGCTTATCAGCTACCTACCCTTCTATCGTTCTAGAAGTTCTTGAAGAAGATGAAGTCTGTAACTTATTAAACCAAAATCTCTTTAACAGCTGTGATTTAACAGCTATTTCCTCTGCTACACTTATTCCTACTATTCCCTCTACGATAACTTGTAGCGCTCCCTTACTTACCCCATTCTTGGAGTCTATGAAAGGATCCTCTTATACACTAGTTCTTTTAGCTTCAAGCATGAGCCACTGCACTTACCAATGCCTCTATGAAGAAAAATTACAAACACTCTATAATACACTTTTCCCATTTAGAGAAGTAACCTATGCCCACCATCATCACAATACCAATTCATGTACTGATGGCACTTCTTGTAGTCAAACTGAGAATCAAACAACTTCAGAGTCTCAGTCTAAAGAAGCCAACTCTACAGAAAATTCAACGTGTTCTACCTCACAAAGTCTAACCCTTGCTTATGATATCACTACAAAAGTAAAACCTACACAAGTCTCTACCAAAAATAATTCTCAAGGTCATACAGACACTTCTAGATGTACTGACTCAGATTCCTGCTCCAATCAAAATACTCGCGTAGAGGGTTGTACTCAAAGTAAAATACATACCTCTCTTGATATCCAGACAACAAATTATAGATATCAAGATATTAAAGTCACAACAGTGCTTGCCCAAATAGAACGCTTACTTACTAGATATACACAAACTTCTAATCTGCCTATCTTTAATTTCAACACTTACTTTTTATCCAAATCTCCAGCTACGTGCATACAATCTTCTGCTAACTATATTAATCTGCTTGAATACAAAACAGCTCCCCTTTACCCTAGTTTTATGAATACTTGGCTTATAGAAAATCCTTCTTTTAACTGTTTACTCTCCTCTCTTAGCCAAGTTCAGCCCCCTACCTTCTATAAGAATAAAGTGTTAAATTGTATTACTCCAGCCTTGCCTATCACATCTTTAGAATTAAATGCTTTACTTACTCCACCACCTCTTTCTAATATTAATCTAAATCCTGATTATGCCGAAAATATAAATAAGTCTATTCTTTCAACTATTAATACCTAACTGTATTTTAAGAGAATAGTCTTATCCATTCTAAGAAATAAGGGGGACTTTACATATGATTAATAGTCTTATTTTCCGAAATTGCCGAAGATGAAGAAGGTCTTGTCATTACAATCATTAAGCCAGGAAGTTTATTTGATGAAAACGCTAAAATTAATAAAAGCTATAATCTCACACAAATAGGTGAAACTATAGCTTTTGTCTTATTCTCTAAAAGCATCTCTTAATTCTTTTAAAGAACTAAATCCATACTTTTCCATATAACTTATTAATTCATTTTTGATATCTACAGGTGCGGCTGGGTTTGCAAAGGCTGCTGTTCCGATAGATACTGCATCTGCCCCTGCTAAGATAAACTCAGCTACGTCTTCTCCTGTCATAATGCCGCCAAGACCTATAATTGGAATATCAACGGCACGTCTTACTTGGTACACCATACGCACAGCTACTGGTTTAATAGATGGGCCTGAGAACCCGCCCATTTTATTGGCTAAGATAGCTTTTTGCTTGTGTACATCTATTCTCATACCAAGTAATGTATTGATAAGAGATACTGCATCTGCCCCTTCTGCTTCTACTGCTTTTGCAATCTCTGTAATATCTGTTACATTTGGTGTGAGTTTGATAATGAGTGGCTGTTTTGCCACACGTTTTACCTGTCTTGTAACCTCTGCGGCAAGGCTTGGGTCTGTACCAAATCCAATACCACCCTTTTTCACATTTGGACAAGAAATATTAACTTCTAGCATATCTATATCTGTATCACCAAGTCTCTCTACGACTTCACAATAATCTTCGATACTTCTACCCGCTACATTTACGATTACTTTTGTGTCAAATTGTTTAGCAAAAGGTAACTCGTGCTTTATAAAATACTCTATCCCCGGATTTTGAAGCCCAACTGAGTTAAGCATCCCCCCATAAGTCTCAGCGATACGTGGTGTAGCATTGCCTTCCCAAGGAATGTTTGCTACACCTTTTGTAATCATAGCACCTAGTTCACTAAGGTCATAAAACTCTGAGCTATCATGTGCTGAAAATGTTCCTGATGCTGTAGTAATAGGATTTTTAAGTTCTACTCCAGCTATTTTTACGCTTAAATCTATCATTCCCATACTACCTCGCTTCCAAAGAATACTGGGCCATCTTTACAAACTTTCTTTTGCTCATAGCCTTTTTCTGATTTATCTTTTATCTTGCATACACAGCCTACACAAGCGCCATATCCGCATCCCATACGTTCTTCAAGAGAAACTTGAATAGACGTATCCACCGATTCACAGTATGCAGCTAATGCACGTAGCATCGGCTTAGGCCCACAGCTGTAGTAATGATCCCCTTTGATGCCTTCACTTTTAATAAGTTCTACTACATTGCCTTTGAAACCGTACTTGCCGCTATCAGTAGCTACATAAACTTTCGCACCTGCTTTTTCAAGTTCTTCTATTAAGAATGGTTCATCTCTAAAGCCAAGTACAGCAATTTTCTCCCCCTCAAGACGCTTAGCAAGTTCCACAAGGGGAGGAACTCCAATTCCCCCGCCTACTAGAACATGAGTCTTTACATCTTGAATAGTGTAGCCTTTTCCAAGTGCCGTACTCAATCTAACAATCTCACCTACTTTATAAGTAGCAAATTCAGCTGTTCCTTCACCGACAACCCCGTAAACAAGTGTAATCCCTGTCTTGCCTATCTCTGAGATACTAATAGGTCTTGGAAGAAGTGTACTTTTAGCTCTTGGGTAAAGGTTAACAAATTGACCTACACTTGCACTTTGCGCTACTGTAGCCTCTTCGATTACCATTTTATAAACATCTTTTGATATTTCACTATTGGATAATACTATTCCTTCTAGTACTTTTTTACTCATTTCTGTTTTCTCCCATATTATAAATGTTAGTTTGATCTACTGTTAAACCACGTACTGCAATATCTGCCATTGCACCTAATGTGTCTAAAGAAGTAACAATTTGTAATGAAGATTCTATCGCATGTCTACGAATTTTAAATCCATCACGTGAGGAGTCATTTCCTTTTGTTGGCGTGTTGACAAGTAAGTTGATTTCACCACTTCTAATAAGGTCAATAATTTCGTCTTTTCCTTCTGAAAGTTTAGCAACCACTCTAGCTTCAATACCACTTTCTTTTAACTTATTGGCCGTACCTTCTGTTGCCACAAATTTGTAACCAAGTGCTGCAAAACGTTTAGCTATTGCCACAAACTCATCTTGATCATACTTTTGGATGGTTGCAAAGATAGTTCCCTGACTCGTTGGAAGTTCTTTACCTGCTGCAATAAATCCTTTATATAAGGCTTCTTCTACTGTAGATCCTACTCCAAGTACTTCTCCTGTTGATTTCATTTCTGGCCCAAGGCTTACTTCTACTCTTGGAAGTTTTTCTGTAGAAAATACTGGTACTTTAACCGCATAGAAATTCTCTGGTTCTGGATATAAGCCTATTCCATAGCCAAGATCTGTAAGTTTTTCTCCAAGCATCACGCGTGTTGCAAGATCAATGATTGGCACATCTGTTACTTTTGAGATGTATGGCACTGTACGGCTTGAACGTGGGTTTACTTCAATGATATAAAGTTCATTTTTGTATTCAATGTATTGGATATTGATCATACCAAGTACTTCAAGCTCATTAGCAATAAGTCTTGTACAGTCAATGATTTTTTCTTTAATACGCTCTGAGATATTTACACTTGGGTAGATAGATGTACTATCTCCTGAGTGTATCCCTGCTCTTTCTAAATGCTCCATAATTCCTGGGATTAAGATTTCTTCCCCATCACAAAGTGCATCAACTTCTATTTCACGGCCCATAAGGTATCTATCAATAAGAATTGGGTTTTCTGGATCACGTTCGAAAGCATTTTTAAGATATCTTTCTAATTGCTCTTCTTCAAAAGTAATTTCCATACCTTGGCCACCAAGTACATAAGAAGGTCTTACAAGTACTGGGTATTCAAGATCTATAGCAACTTTTAATCCTTCTTCTATAGACCAAATAGCTTTTCCTTTTGGACGTTTAATATGAAGTTTTTCTAAGATAGCATCGAATTTCTCTCTATCTTCTGCTGCATCAATTTGCTTTGGCTGCGTACCAAGTACTGGTATATTCATTTTCTCACAGAATTTAGCAAGTTTAATAGCTGTTTGACCACCAAATTGAAGGATAACTCCTTTTGGTTTTTCTTTTAGGATGATATGGTATACATCTTCATCTGTAAGTGGCTCAAAGTAAAGTTTATCTGATGTATTAAAGTCTGTACTTACTGTCTCTGGGTTGTTGTTGACAATAATTGTTTCAATGCCACGTTTTTTAAGTGCCATGATCGCATGTACTGAGCAGTAATCAAATTCAATTCCTTGACCGATTCGAATAGGTCCTGAACCCATTACCATTACTTTTTCTCTATCTGATACAACAACCTCATCTTCAAAATCATATGTTGAGTAGTAGTATGGTGTTTGCGCTTCAAACTCTCCTCCACATGTATCAACCATTTTGTAGACAGGTACAATTTGCCATTTAAAACGTAGTTCACGAATATCATCTTCTGCTACACCGATGAACTCTGCAATAGCTTTATCTGCAAATCCACGCTTTTTAAGCTTTCTTAAGTACTTAGGTGTTAAATCTTCATAATCCATTTCCTTAAGCTTTTCTTCTTGGTCTACTATCCATTTGAATTTCTCTACGAAGAAAATGTCCATGCCTGTAATTTTACATACTTGTTCTTTTCTATAATGCATTCTAAGCATAGCTGCTAAGGCAAAAATTCTTTCATCATCTGCTGTGATAACTCTTTCTTTCAGCTCATCAAGGCTACAGTTTTCAAGTTTTTTATGCTGGAAACTATATTGTCCGATTTCAAGAGAACGAAGGCCTTTAAGGAAAGCACTTTCAAAGTTATTTCCGATTGCCATGATTTCTCCTGTTGCCATCATCTTTGTACCTAATGTACGTTTTGCCGTGTAGAACTTGTCAAATGGCCATTTGGGTATTTTAACAACTACATAGTCAAGTGTTGGCTCGAAGCAAGCATATGTTTTGCCTGTTACAGAGTTTTCTATTTCATCAAGTCCATATCCAAGAGCAATTTTTGCTGATACTCTAGCGATTGGATACCCTGTTGCTTTTGAAGCAAGTGCTGATGAACGGCTTACACGAGGGTTAATCTCAATGATTGCATATTCAAAGCTATCTGGGTGAAGCGCGATTTGTACGTTACAACCCCCTCTGATATCACATGCTGAGATGATATCTAGTGAAGCGCGGCGTAGCATTTGGTACTCTTTGTCTGAAAGTGTTTGAGATGGGGCAACTACGATACTATCACCTGTATGGATACCTACTGGATCTATATTTTCCATGTTACATACTGTAATAACTGTGCCATACTGATCACGCATTACTTCATACTCAATCTCTTTCCATCCTTTTATACATTTTTCAATAAGTACTTGGTGTACACGTGATAAATGAAGTCCACTTGCACAGATTTCGCGAAGTTCTTCTTCTGTCTCAGCTATACCACCACCTGTACCACCTAGTGTGTAAGCTGGTCTTACTACTACTGGGTAACCGATTTTCCTAGCAAAAGCTACAGAGTCTTCGACTGACTCTACAATTTCACTTTCAATAACAGGTTGGTTAATACGGTTCATAAGGTCTCTAAACTCTTCACGATCTTCGCCTTCTTTGATTGCAGAGATTTGTGTACCTATTACTCTTACGCCGTACTTCTCAAGGATGCCTTTATCATGAAGCTCTACTGCTAGGTTAAGAGCTGTTTGCCCACCTACACCTGCTAAGACGCTATCTGGTCTTTCTTTTGCAATAACTTTTTCAAGGAACTCTGCTGTAAGTGGCTCTATATAAATTTTATCTGCGATTTCTTTGTCTGTCATGATTGTCGCCGGGTTACTGTTAACTAGGACAACTTCAATGCCTTCTTCACGAATAGCTTGACAAGCTTGTGTTCCTGAATAGTCAAACTCTGCTGCTTGTCCGATTACGATTGGGCCTGATCCGATTACTAATACTTTTTTTATACTCATGTCTCTTGGCATTATAGTTTACCCCCTTGCATTACTTTGATGAATTCGTCAAAAATATGTTCTGTGTCTGTTGGCCCTGGGCATGCTTCTGGATGGAACTGTACGCTATAGATGTTCTTTTCTTCAAAGTACATGCCTTCTACCGTTTGGTCATTTAAGTTAGTATGTGTTACTTTTGCACCTTCTGGAAGTGTCTCTACATAGTAGTTATGGTTTTGAGATGTAATGTATACTCTGTTACTAATAAAGTCTTTAACAGGGTGGTTACATCCGTGGTGACCAAATTTAAGTTTCGCTGTATTACCGCCTAGTGCAAGAGATAATAACTGGTGTCCAAGACAGATTGCCGTAATAGGCTTTTTGCCTACGATGTTTTGAATCGTTTCTACTACTGTAGGTAAATCTTTTGGATCGGCAGGTCCATTGGATAGGAATACCCCATCAGGACTCACGGCTAAGATTTCCTCAGCTGATGTAAAGGCTGGGAATACTGTAAGCTTACAGCCTCTCTTATGGAATTCACGTATGATATTTTGTTTAATTCCGCAGTCAAGCATCGCTACGTGGATATCCGCTCCATCTAATGTGTAAGCTTCTTTTGTTGTTACTTCTTCTACTGCCATTTGGTTGTTGAAGCTATCTATTTTAAGTTTGATTTGACTTGGTGTGAGTTCACGAACAGCGATGATGCCTCTCATTGTTCCGTTATTTCTAAGTACTTTTGTAAGGGCTCTTGTATCAATCCCTTCAAGTCCTATGATTTTTTGAGCTTTAAGGTAGCCATCTAGTGTAAGTTCACATCTAAAGTTATTTGGATAATCACTTTTTTCTCTTACAATAAAAGCTCTTACGTTAGCTTTAGAAGATTCCATATCATCTAAGTTAATACCGTAGTTTCCTACTAATGGATAAGTCATCACAACCATTTGTCCATAGTAGGATGGGTCTGTAAGAATCTCTTGGTATCCAGTCATCCCCGTATTAAACACAACTTCACCTATTGTTTCTTTTAAGTATCCAAAAGCTTTACCTTCAAATACCATGCCATTTTCTAATATTAACTGTGCTTTCATATTAGTTCATCACCCCTTGTAAGTCATCTCTCATAGCGATTACTGCTTCTCTTGCTACTTTTGCAAAGTCTTTTTCATCTATACCATCTTTTTGATAAGCTGCAATGATACCTCTTGATGAGTTAACGATGATCCCTCTTCCGTTTTCATCGAAGTAATCTCTAAGATCTTCCGCTTTTCCACCTTGCGCACCATATCCTGGTACTAAGAAGAATGTATGTGGCATACGTTTTCTAAGTTCCATCCCTTGCTCTTTGCAAGTTGCTCCTACTACTGCACCGATGCGGCTGTAGCCAAGCTCTCCCATTGTCTCTTGTCCCCATTTAGTTACAAGGTCAGCAGTGTAATCATACACTGGTGTGCCGTTTACTTCTAAGTCTTGAAGCTCTACACTACTCGGATTACTTGTTTTTACTAAGATGAATAACCCTCTATCAAACTCATTACACGCATTAATGAATGGCTCGATTCCATCATATCCCATGTATGGGTTAAGCGTTACCGCATCTTCTTGCCAAAGGTCAAAGTGCTCTCCTTCGATTTCTGCTCCTGCAATGTGTCCTGCATAAGCTGCTGCAGTAGATGCGATATCTCCGCGTTTAATATCTCCGATAACGATAAGGCCTTTTGATTTACAATATGCTATTGTTTCTACGTAAGCTCTTAATCCTTCAAGACCATACTTTTCGTACATCGCAATTTGTGGTTTAACTGAAGGAATAAGGTCGTGAATTTCATCAACTATTGCCTTGTTGAATGTAAGGAACATTTCTGCTACCGCTTTTGGTGTTTTGCCATAAAGAGCAAGCATTTCTTCTTTAATAAAGTTTGGAATCATGCTATAGGTTGGGTCAAGTCCTACTACTGTTGGATTTTTTACCTCTTCAATTTTTCTAATTAATCTATCTATCATGGCGATCTTCCTTTCTTCTTTTCACATCTTATCGTATTTTTATAATTTTTTTAGCTTAATTTCCAAAAATCACTTTACCGTTTGCTACTGTATATTCTACAACACCTGATACTTTCATACCGTTAAATGGTGTATTCTTTCCTTTAGATACAAAATCTTTTGAGTCAATGATATATTCTTTTTCTACATCTATGATTGTAATATCTGCTACTTTACCTACTTCTAAGCTTCCTTTATCTAAGCTAATAATCTTAGCTGGCTTGGCACTCATTTTGTCAATCAGTTCCATTGGTGTTAGGATACCTGTTTTAACTAAATGTGTGTAGCTCAGTGCAAAACTTGTTTCAAGTCCTACGATACCAAATGGTGCTTTATCGATTTCCACATTTTTCTCATCATAGTGATGTGGTGCATGATCTGTTGCGATAACATCGATGATACCTTCTTTAAGAGCCATTTTCATAGCTTCTACATCTGATACTGTGCGAAGTGGTGGACTCATTTTCTTGTTGGCATCATAATCTCCTAAGATACTATCATCTAAGATGAAGTAGTGAGGTGCTGTTTCTGCTGTTAATTGTACCCCTAAGTCTTTGAAAGTTTTGATTAGTTCTATACTTCCTTTAGTACTCATGTGAGATAAGTGAAGTTTACACCCTGTGTAGCGTGCTAAGATAGCATCTCTTGCTACAATGATTTCCTCTGACTCACGGCCAATTCCTTTGATACCAAAGAGCTGTGCATTCTCACCTGCATTCATTGTACCACCTGCTAGTGCGTGATCTTCTGTATGTGAGAAGATTGGTAGTCCAAATGGTTTGGCATACAGCATTGCCTTTTTCATAAGTCCCGAATCCATAACTGTTTTACCATCTTCACTGATTGCGCAGATGCCGTGTTCTGCCATCTTACCTATGTCTGCTAAGTTCTCACCTTTTTGCCCTTGTGTAATTGCACCTACTGGTAATACATTTACCCCATTAGCTTTTGCTGCCATGGCGTTGATGTATTCTACCACACATTCATTATCTACTACTGGTTTTGTATTTGGCATACAGCATACTGTTGTAAATCCGCCTCTTGCTGCCGCGTTGCAGCCTGTCTCGATAGACTCTTTATGTTCAAATCCTGGTGATCTAAAGTGTACGTGTAAGTCGATAAGTCCTGGTACAACCCATTTACCTGTTGCATCAATCACCTGATCTGCTATTTTACTTACCTCACCCATTTCTATAATCTTGCCATCTTCTATTAATAAATCCATTACTTCTTCTATACCAGTATTGGGATTAATCACTAAACCATTTTTTATACAAAGTTTCATTATTTTGTTCTCCTCTCATTTAAAAGTGCTAAAATCGCCATTCTTACGGCTACTCCATTAGTTACCTGTTCATCTATTACACTTACTTTACTGTCTAGTAATTCTGGCATAAGTTCTACGCCACGATTCACTGGTGCTGGATGCATAAGTATCGCATCTGGTGCTGCATAAGCAAACATTTCTTCGCCTATTCCATAAATCTGACTGTATTCTCTTAGATTTGGGAATAAACCACCTTTTTGTCTTTCCATTTGTATTCTAAGCCCCATGACTACATCGGCTCCTGTTACCGCTTCTTTTATATTGTGTGTTACTTTCGCTCCTAGTACTTCCATACTTTTTGCTGCAAGTGTTCCTGAACCTGCAAGTGTCACTTTCGCCCCAAGCTTAGTCAGACCAAATATATTTGATCTAGCTACTCTACTATGAGTAATATCTCCTACAATCGTTACATTTAAATCTTTAAAGCTTCCTTTTTTATCAAGGATTGTATACAAATCAAGTAGTGCTTGTGTTGGATGCTCATTGGCTCCATCCCCTGCATTGATAACAGAAGCCTTTACATTCTTACCAAGTAAGTGAGCAGCTCCGCTCATACCATGTCGCATTACCATAAAGTCTATCCCCATACGGTCAATGGTTACACCTGTATCAACTAAAGTTTCTCCTTTTTGAACGCTACTTGTTGCTACACCAAGATCTGTGACATGCGCACCTTGATATAAGCCTGCCATGTTAAAAGAAATTTTTGTACGTGTGCTATTCTCGTAAAATAAAGTAATAAGACTTTTATCTTTTAGCGTGTCTTCTCTTAAAGAAGCATCCCCTATCTTGGCTTTCATTTCTTTAGCGAGTTCTAAGATACTCATGATTTCACTTACTTCTAAATCTCTAATTCCTAATAAATCTTTACTTTTCAGCATATCACACCATCCTTTTTTGATAAAAATAAAAGGCAATAAAAGGGACTAATTCCCTTCTATTGCCTTTAAACGTTTACGCATGTTTAGTAGAACTCTAATAACCTTTCTAAATGTAATGAAAGATAGAGTAGCATATTCCGTGTTACTTCCACTTATGTTATTAAGTTCGCTATATGTATATAAATTCTGCTTTTGTATTATATTAGCTTGTAATTTATTTGTCATATTCCTATCTCCTTTTTGGCCTCACAGGACCAAGTTTAAAGGCAATCATTATTCAGTTCTGCTACCTATAGTACCATAGTTAAATATTGGTGTCAACTGATGTTTTAACAAATATTTCTTTCTATAATTCTAATACATAATGAGTGTTTGTCTCCTTGATTAGGCTAAAGCCTAAACGCTCATAAAGTCTCTTAGCATCCCTGTTAATTTTAAAGCACCCAATGCCTACATGTTTCCCTTTTTCTGTGTATTCATCGATGATATCTTGTAAAATCTGAGTACCAATGCCCTTTCTTTGATACTCTGGTAGTATTTCCAGTTCTACTACATCTATACGCTGTGCAAGTTCATTAAGTTCTAAAACACCTATTTCTTTATCTTCATAGGTAATGATGAGTTGAGTTTCTAATCCAAAACTTTCTTCCAAGTATTTTGTCTGCACCGCTTCATCCCATCCCCAAACTAACTCTATGTGCGGTTTAAGTGTTGTCGTCTTAACATGATAAATAAAATTGTAGTCCTGATGTGTGACTTCTCTTAGCTCATATGTACCACTTGCTAATACCATTTTATTCCTCCCCCTATGCAAATCTTACTCTACTCAACTTTTAATGCTCTATTTATACTGTATTTTAATTTTACATAATTTAGTGGGTTTTTAAAAGACTTATAGTTATTTTTGTTAAAGCAAAATAATTCTAAATTTAATATTTATTCTTTCTAACTCTTTATTTTATTTCTACTCGTTCAAAAACTATATACACTCTGTACATAGCCATTAACATACTAATAAATATTACTGTTAGCATATAGTCGTATTGATAGTATCAAAAATCCTATTAGTGGCACTATTTCTGCCAAATCTATTAAGGAAATCATCCAAGATGATATGGATTTATCGCCTAACCGAACACACATCTGCGGAAAGAGAATATCCTTTGCGGTAGGCGTTATAAAAAAAGACTGTTACGCCTCTAACCTCAATGGGTTCATTGTGCAACAGTCTCTTTTCTATTACTTTTATTTTTATATGCTATTGTATTTCATCTTTAATCACATCAATAATCGTTTCTCTCATAATCTTTCTTGAGAGTAAATAAGATAGGGTAAATATCACACCTGATAATACTGCCGCCCCTATTAAGAAGAATCCATATGGCAATATACTAAAAATGTTTGTCCAGCTAAATTTTGACATATACAACATGAATAGTCCAAACCCAATAAGGATGGGTACACTATACACAATCGGTTTAACACTATAAAAGACACTTTCTAATAAGAGGATTTTCTCTATCCCCTTTGGCCCAATCCCTATACTTTTTAACATAGCAAACTCTCTTCTACGCATATTGATTTGATTACTCAAAGTACTATAAATATTGACTATACCTATTAAAGTAATAAAGCCTATACCTGCCCCTGCTATTCCCATCATCAGCTGGGTCGTTTTTTGTTGCCCTTCCCTAGCAGAAATTTTATCCCACATTCTAAAGTTAGCCTTATCTTTGTGTCTTGCATAAATCTCTTCTATTTGCACCTTCACTTCTGGTATATCTTCCTCTGCCATTTCTAGGTAACTAATATCTCTGTTATATCTTTGCTGATTGTACTCTGTCAAATTCACTATCAGTTTTTCAGAGATAGATTCTGGCACGATAAGTATTGTACGATAATAATCATAATATCTACCATGGTCAATGATTTGGTCTGTCACATAGCCAATTTCTACATCAAATACATAAGGCTCTTTTGCCTTATCTTGCATGCCTAGATCTTCGCTAACGGTAATGTTATCTCCCGCTTGCCAATTAAATAAAGGGACACTTTCTTGTTCTTCTCTTACAGCTCTATCATTATAAGTAGCCTGGTTATAAAGTACAGCTTTAACGCCTTCTGCTCCATAAAACTCAGCTGCATTTGCCCCTATCTTTTCACAATAGACATTAAAGGACTCATCATCAATGGCAAGTATCTCTGTGATAAAATCATATTGCCCCTCTACTAAGGGTGTTTCTTTCTCTAAGTAGGCTACACCTTTTTCTCTAAGTTCCTCTGATAATGCTTCAGGCATTACCTTGGTATGTCCATAGATATTTCCCTTACCTCTTTGGACCCTTTCTACTTGCTCTATAGCTCTTACTTCCCTATCCAAACGTTCAAACTCTTCTTGCCCTACCTCACTTAAATAAAGTTTCATGCCATAGCCTATAGCCGGGCTGTCACTTTCAGATAGCTCCCATATATTTAAATAGATCATCCCACCCATTAAAATAACAAAACTTAAAGTAAGGGAGATATAAGCCGCTCTAAATCCTTTTCTATGTGCTCGGTTAGACCTTAAGGCCAAAGTCCCTTCATACCCTACTACCTTACCTATCCACCTTGCAAACCACGTCTCTTTAAGTCTTTCTATCTTATAATCCCCTTGCTTGATCGCCACAATAGGTGAGAGTTTAGCTACTTTTCTTGCTGGGAAATAAGCTGAGACAAGCACTACACCCAAAGTCATTAAAATAATGATTGCCACACAAGCTCCTGAGATATAGACCTCTACATGAGCCGTATCCATTTCCAATACTTTATAGGTTTCATTAAGATAATTAAACACTAGCTTTGCAATCCCATACCCACCTAAAAGTCCAAGCGGTATACTGATAGTACTCAGTAGCACCCCTTCAAATAAAATCGAATGTCTAATCTGCTTTGGCGTCGCCCCAATACTCTTAAGTAACCCTAGATATTTCACACGGGACGCGGCAGAAACAGCAAACGTATGATAAATAATTGTTACAAAGAAACTCATAATAGCTAGCGCCGCTACGACATAAACTATCATCATGCTCATAAACTGATCTGTTACAATTTCCTCAAATACACCATAGCAATTTAGCAAATAACTATTGTATCTTACAGGGTATCGTCCTTCCGCATCGCTAGTCATCCCTATACTTTCTGCTATCCTAGGTATAAGCTCATAAGTTTTTCTCACATTCTTAAACTGCATATTCACAATATAAGTTTTATTCTCACGTAGTTCATCCGAGTAGCCCATACTGATATAAGAAGGAACGTTGCTATACTCATAAGAAGCATCTAATACTCCTACAATCGTATAGATTTTATCCGCCATTAAGATTTCAAAAGTTTCACCCTCTATCAAACCATCCCTTACATCAATGACTGACTCTTTCATCATGCGATTGCCTTCATCTACCACTAGCTGGCTACCTATTTGATAGGTTGGATTATCTGTGAAGAAGTCCGCAGATATAGCTATTTCATCTTCTTTCTCAGGGAGTCTACCTGAGATGGCCATCGCTTCCCAGCCCATATCATTTCTATAATTCTTATCCAAATCAATGTGAGCAAAGTAAGGTCTTCCCTCTGACTTTTCAGGTCTAAGGGCATAGAAGTTTGTCTTAATAAAAGTCTTTGCTACTTCTGGATTTTCTTTGATATAGTGAGCTTGCTTGGCCGAAATATCTACAGCCATGGCGCCATGCCACTCCCCCTCACCTTCAATGGCTAAAGTAATATTGCTTTGATTGTAGGAGTAGGCACAAAACACAAGTGCTGAAATAAATAAGGTGGCTATAAAAATAGCAAAACAAGTAAAAAAAGCATGACGTTTGTTACGCCTCAGATGTGTTAAGGTAAATCGGCTCATAATATGCATTACTTCTTCACCTCATCAGAAACCATTTTACCATCTTCAATCTTAATCACACGGCTAGCTTCTAAAGCAATTTGCTCATCATGGGTAATAATAATAATTGTCTGTTTGTATTTTTTGTGAGACATCTTAAGTAGTTCTATAATATCCTTTGAATTTTTACGGTCCAGATTCCCTGTCGGTTCATCTGCTAGCACTATGGCAGGATTATAAATCAAAGCGCGCCCTATAGCTACCCTCTGCTGTTGTCCACCAGATAATTCACTTGGTAAATGATGCAATCTATCTTGTAATCCTAGAATGGATACTACTTCTTTAAAATACTCTTCATCTATAGCTTTTCCATCTAGCAAAGTCGGTAACAAGATATTTTCTTTTACACTTAATGTAGGAACAAGATTGAAAAATTGGTAAATAAGGCCTACCTTACGTCTACGGAATATAGCCATTTTGTTGTCATTAAGCTGGGATAAATCTACCCCCTCTACAATCACTTGTCCACTGGTGGCCTCATCTACCCCTCCAATCATATGTAATAACGTTGATTTACCTGAGCCACTTGCTCCTATAATAGCAACAAACTCTCCTTTTTGAATAGAAAGATTAATATGGTCTAATGCCCTTACCTCCATGTCATCTTTCCCGTAAATTTTACATAGGTCTTTTATTTTCAAGATTTCCATTAGTATCACTCCTTTAGTCTTTTTGTATACTATCATTCTAAAATCCTAAAATGACATTAAAGTGACAACCTCCAAAATAAGTACAAAAATCATTTTCAACTTATAGCCTTAATAGAATTTAATTTGAAACCTTGCACCACTCATGGTGTTTGCTACTTTTATTTCTCCATTTTGCTTTTCTACAATAGTTTTGGCCATCGCAAGCCCTATGCCAATGCTTTCCTTAGAGGCATTTTGCCCTTTATAAAATCGAGTGAAGATATATGGTAAGTCTTCTAAAGGCACACCGCCTCCTTCATCTTGTATCAGGATCTCGGTATAAATGGGATTTTGGTGCCACTTAATAGTTAAGTTTCCGCTACTCGGACTATGCTGCACACAGTTATGCAATACATTATGAATAGCTTCATAAGTCCAGTTTTTATCCCCTTTTAGACACACTTCACCTGTCCCCTCTAAGTGAATCTTTAGCTCCTTCTGCTGAATGGGTACCTCAAGCATTTCTAGTATTTCCTCTATAAACTGTGAAACCACTATTTCTTGCTGTTTTAACTTCACCGTTCCTGCATCAAATTTAGCTAGTTTGAGTAGCACGCCTACTAGGCTACTCAGCCTGTCTATTTGCCTATTAAGTTGCTGCATGAAATATTTGTTTTGCTCATCTAATTCATTTTCCAACAACAAATCTGTCATAATACTTATAGAGGTTAAAGGCGTCTTTAGCTGATGGCTAATATCTGCAATATTTCTCGCTAAGTTTAGTTTTTCTTTTTCCTGCTCTTCTTTGCTTTCTCTAAGAGACAAGGTTGTCTTGTAAATCTGGTCTTCAAGTACAGAAAACTTACCTTCTCCCGCCCCTTCTATATTGAGGGTATAATTACCTTTAGCCATTGCCATAAGATACCCTTGCAAATGGCTAAACCGATTCTTTAGCCACCTATACACACCATATTCCATGGCAATTAATGCCCCAAAAGCAGCCACCATCACTACGCTATTTACCCAAAATAAACTTTCAAATCCGCTTTTATTATGTTGTAACGTTAGAAATTCCCCTTCATACCCGTAGGGTCTTAATATTTCTTTTCCTCTTGCCACATCTTCGGCTTCTAAATTTTTAAGGCTTTGTACAACGGACACTTCGCTTGCTGGATTTTGTTCTACAATCTTGCCAATGATACCTGCAATTTGTTCATAATATAAGGCATCTGCCTTTTGGTAGCCTATGTAACTTGCCACAAAACTTAAACCTAACATCAGACAAAACCCTATGGTGACTGTTCCCATTACTTTTAAGTGTTTCCCCATCTTATGCCTCCAATCTATACCCTATGCCTCTTATGGTGTGTATTAGCTTTTCTGTAGGCTTTTCGATTTTTTCACGTAGCCGCTTAACCATTACCGTTAAGGTATTATCATTTACAAACTCACCATCTACACCCCACAAATACTCTAAAATATGTTCCCTTGAAACGGTACATTCTTTATTTTCCATTAAAAGTAACAGTAGCTTAAATTCACTTTTGGAGAGTAGGAGTTCTTCCTCTTCCTTGTATACTCTTCCTTGCTTTTTATCTAATCGGATGCTTTTACACTCTAAAAAATGTGATGCTTCTTTTTGTACTCGTCTTAACACAGCTTGTACCCTTGAGCGTAACACTCTCATTTTAAAGGGCTTGGTAATATAGTCATCAGCCCCCATATCTAGCCCTTTTATGATTTCCTCTTCATCATCTCTTACGGTTAGAAAAATAATAGGTACGTCACTTATAGATTTTACATAGTCACAAAAACTATAACCAACCCCATCAGGCAAATTCAAATCCAGTAGAATCAGCACCGTCTGGGGGCTTAGACATACTTTCGCCTCTCTCATATGGGATACTCTATGTACAGTATATCCTTCTTTTTCTAATGCAAACACCACTCCCATAGCAATGGTGTCATCATCTTCTACTAATAATATTTGTTTTTCCATAGCCTACTCCTTTATCTTAAAACATTTATTCATCTATCTCCTAGCGCTATTAATGCATCTATTCTACCTTGTAATGATGCCCCATGCAATATTAGATCACAAAAAGCACCTTAGCCGCTACTTCATCAGTCTAAGGTGCTAGCCTACTTTGTTTTAACAATAGGCAAATAGATATTCCTTAATAATTCCCCTTGATTAAATACATTGAAAAAAGCGTGTTCAACAAAATAAACTTTAT
>JAVVPO010000029.1:0-26552 GCA_036655715.1 Cellulosilyticaceae bacterium
ACCTCCCAATATACTCTCCTTAAAAACAGAATAAAAGCACTATACATATCAAAATCATTGATAACAAATGACGTTGATATAGACAAATACACAAAAAAAGACTTGATAGAATCACTACGCCCTGTATCTTCAATTATCAGCAAATGCGAAAAAGCACAGCTAAAGTTTGCAGAGGGCACCTCTTATCATACCCGCTTTAAGAACATCATAAATGCAATGTATATTTCAAAATCATTGATAACAGATGAAATTAAAAAAAGAGGTTAATGACACGCTCAATAACTATTTCTACAGAATCTCTAGCCTCCTCCCCCTTGCATTACCTAGGAGCCTAAAGATTCTATAGGTGTGACTTTTTCAGATTATATATTCATCGCCAAACCTTATCGCGTCTTTTTACATTTTGCATGTGCCTAGAGGTAGTAACCCTTTCATATAGCTCATCATGACTTATTGCATGTGGGGGCATCAGAAATGTTACTTTAACTTAAGTGCATTACAACCTAGTAGCCAGATACTTTGGATTTTTAGCTTTTGAACATACTTCTCCTATATTCTCACAGCCCATAAACTGTCACACAGCATTTATAGCCTGTTTGTAAATACAAAGGACTCTCTCTTGGAAAGTTACTCAAAGGGGGAATAAGTAGTTTCCTTAATTTGATCACTTTGTATTCACTAGCAATAAGTCCTCTTCCGATAGCCGGCACTCTCATCTGATTTCCTTTTGCTTTTTAATCCCTACATATAGGTAGATAACCCATTACCCCTGAAATGTTGCACTTTTTTTAAAATTTTTCTCATTTTCAGCATATCACCTAAAACATCAACCTTATTCCTATGCAGAATGACCATTCATTAACGCCTTATTTCCCTAGTCTACATCAAAGCTCTATGTTGCACAGACCATAGCCTCTTTTATGATGTAGTTAATCTGCAATAGCCTTTACTGATATTCGAGATAGCACTTCCTCACTTCTAGAAATCCTATTCTCTATTCCCCCCAACATTCAAATATGCCTCTTCCAACTTCATACTCTATCTAAGACAAATCCCTCCTATCTAGACTATCTTTATAAATCTCTAGAGATTCAGAAAGCCCATTTCCTATTTAAAGTCTGTATCTACTCCATTGGTAAGCAAGATGAATATCTACACAAATAAGAGCCCCACCCTTATCTGTAAAATACACATAAAAGTAAGGCTCTCCCTCATTTATTAAAACTCAGCTGACCCAGTTGTCCTTGGGAACGGAATAACGTCTCTGATATTACTCATACCTGTTAAGTACATGATAAGTCTCTCGAATCCAAGGCCAAATCCTGCATGGCGTGTACCACCAAATCTTCTAAGGTCTAAATACCACCAGTAATCTTCTTCTGCAAGACCAAGCTCTGCCATTCTTTCAAGAAGCACATCAAGTCTTTCCTCTCTTTGGCTACCACCGATAAGTTCACCAATACCTGGTACTAAAAGGTCCATCGCCGCTACTGTCTTCTTGTCATCGTTCATTCTCATGTAGAATGCTTTGATTTCTTTTGGATAGTCTGTTACGAATACTGGTCTTTGGAAGTGAATTTCTGAAAGGTATCTTTCATGCTCTGTTTGAAGGTCACATCCCCAGAATACTGGGTATTCGAACTCTTTATTCGCTTTAAGTAGAATATCAACAGCATCTGTATAAGTTACACGACCGAAGTCTGCTGCTACGATTTTTTCTAATCTTTCTTTAATACCTTTATCTACGAATTGGTTGAAGAAGTCCATTTCTTCTGGTGCATGTTCAAGAACATAACCAATTACGAATTTAACCATGTCTTCTGCAAGACGCATATCATCATTTAAGTCTGCAAATGCGATTTCTGGCTCAATCATCCAGAACTCTGCTGCATGCTTTGGTGTATTAGAGTTCTCTGCTCTAAATGTTGGTCCGAATGTATATACATCTCTGAACGCCATTGCGAATGTCTCTGCTGAAAGCTGACCACTTACTGTAAGGCTCGCCATCTTTCCAAAGAAATCTTCTTTGAAATCTACATTGCCTTCATCATCCACTTTTGGATTCTTAGGGTCAAGCGTTGTTACTCGGAACATCTCTCCTGCACCTTCACAGTCATTTGCTGTAATAAGTGGTGTATGAGCATACACAAAGTTTTGCTCTTGGAAGAATTTGTGTATGGCATAAGCTGCTAATGAACGCACTCTAAATACTGCTGCAAATGTATTTGTACGTGGTCTAAGGTATGCAATTTGTCTTAAGAACTCAAAGGAGTGTCTTTTCTTTTGAAGTGGGTATTCTGGTGGACAAAGTCCTTCTATTACAACTTCAGCCCCCTTCATTTCAAATGGTTGTTTTTGGTTTGGAGTAAGGATGATTTCTCCTGTTGCAATGATTGCTGCTCCAACACCTAATTTAGCAATATCTTTAAAGTTATCCATTGTATCATCAAATACAACTTGCATACTCTTGAAGAAAGTTCCATCATTAAGTTCAATAAATCCAAATGTTTTTGAATCTCTAACTGTTCTTACCCATCCAGCTACGGTAATCTTTTGACCTACATATTTACTACTGTCTTCATATAAATGTCTTACTGAAATAGTTTCCATACCTTTCATCTCCTTTGATTTTTAGCAATAAAAAAAGCCCTCGCCCCCTATAATAGGGACGAAGACTATATATCTCCGCGATACCACCCTAGTTGATCTCAATTTATGCTTGAAATCCCCCTTGATTAAACATATCTGCTAATATGCTCTAAATATAACGGTCTAGTCCCGGCTAAGTCTACTTAGGCCATTGCCTGTTCGGTTAGCAACTCCGAGATGTTCTTCATATAATGCCTCCCTGCCAAATTTCCACCCTCATTGGCTCTCTATAAGTCTTAGCAAAAACTACTCTTCTCTTCACAGTTATTAATCTATTAAATATGACTTAAATTATATTAAGTTCTACAGATTTTGTCAAGGGATTATAGACCTCTTTGTTTCATAACTTCATACATACATACTGCTGCTGCAATAGATGCATTAAGAGACTCAAGTCCACCTGGCATTGGAATACGTACTTTAGTCGTTGCTAACTGCTTTGTCATCTCCGAAACCCCATTAGCTTCATTTCCAATAATTAAAGCCGCACGCTTACTAAAATCGTTATCATAAATCACTTTTGATTCTTCTAAAGCTGTGACATAGATAGGAATATCCTTTTCTTTTAGCCACTGCACACACTCTACCATATCTACATCTATGATAATAGGAATATGGAATACTGCACCCATTGTAGCTCTTATTGATTTTGGACTATATACATCTACCGAACCTTTCGATACAAATATCGCATCTACTCCAAATCCATAAGCTGTACGAATAATCGTTCCTAAATTACCTGGATCTTGTACATTTTCAAGTAATAAATAGAATGGTGTACTCTTTGTATTTAAAGAAGCTAAACTATATTTATGAAGTTTAACCACTGCCATTACGCCTTGTGGACTTTCTGTGTCACTAATCAGTTTAAATATTTCATCTGTTACGACAATCCATTTACTTCTGTCTAGATTCTTAATCTCAGATGCATCAAAACTATCTATAGTGATAATATATTCCACTTCATAATCACTTGGCACTTCATTGACAGCTCTTATGCCTTCTACGATGAATAAACCTTGTTTTTTGCGCTCTGATTTTTTCTTTTGTAATAATTGTATGTTTTTGATAATCCCATTTTGGTTGCTAGATATAAATTTATTTTCCATGTCGTTTGCTTTCTAATGATTGTAATTGTTTATTGTATCCAAGTACTACTAATACATCATCTGATGTTAAAACATAATCTGGTGTTGGTGAAATATTAATGTGTCCATGTCTTTGAACTGCTATGATATTGATACCGTATTTACTTCTTGCATCTAAATCTTTAATCATCTTATTACGCCACTCTTCAAGAATAGGTATCTCTACGATACTGTACTCGGAAGAAAGCTGAATGTAATCTAATATATTCCCAGAAATAAGATTTGTTGCTATACGCATTCCCATATCTTGTTCTGGTTGTATAATTCTATCAGCTCCGATTTTTCTTAGTACACGTTCGTGTAAATCACTGCTTGCCTTAGCCACTACATAAGTAATACCCAGTTCTTTAAGTAATAATGTTGTCATAATACTAGACTGAATATCTTTTCCTATCGATACTACAGCTACATCGAAGTTCCTTATTCCTAAGGATTTAAGTGTATCCATATCTGCTGTATCTGCTTGTACTGCATGTGTTACAAAAGCTGATATCTCTTGTATTTTTTCTTCTGATTTATCAATAACCATGACTTCATACCCTGAATCTGCAAGAGTCGTTGCTAAGCTTATTCCAAATCTTCCAAGCCCACATATTACAAATTGTTTTGCTCTCATGTTAACTATCTCCTTATCTATCCCACCATTACCTTTTCTTCTGGGTACTGAATACTTGTTTTTTCTCTTCCTTGTCTAATCATAAGTGCTACAGACATAGTGATAATACCAAGCCTTCCTATAAACATTAATATAATAATGATGATTTTGCCTATGAAAGTTAAATTTGGTGTTACTCCTACGGTTAATCCCACTGTTCCAAATGCAGAAACAACCTCAAATAGTAGTTCCATAAACCCTGCACTTTCTGTTACTGTCAAAATCATAAGCATCGATATAACAACAGACATACCTATAATAACGGCTGTTAATGCTCTAAAAATAACCTGTATTGGAATCTTCCTTCTAAATGCTACAGTTGTCTCTCTTCCTTTAACAACTGATATAGCGCTTAATATAAGCACCCCTACAGTAACCGTCTTGATCCCGCCCGCAGTACCTGCTGGTGAACCACCTATAAACATCAATATAATGGTCATCAGCTGTGATGGCGGCGTAAGTTCAGCTAGATTAATGGTATTAAATCCTGCTGTACGCGGTGATACCGACTGGAACATAGCTGCATAGATTTTTTCCCTAAAGGTAAGCATCCCTAAAGTTTCTGGATTTGCAAACTCTGCTGCAAAGAAAAATACGAATCCACCCAGTATAAGGATAACTGTAATAATCCATACAAGCTTTGTATGTAAAGATAATTTATAAAAAGCTTGTTTCCAACTAAAGTGCTCTGCTGAACTGAATTTAATTTTAATAGCATGGTAGGTATCTATCCATACAGTAAACCCTAATCCACCAAATATAATGAGCAGCATAATCGTTATGTTCATAATACCATTTCCTACATAAGGTGTTAAGCTACTATCTCCTACCAAGTCAAACCCTGCATTACAAAAGGCTGATATAGCATGGAAAACAGAGTACCCTATACCTGTTAATAGACCATGTTCTGGAATAAATACAAAAGATAAAAATATGGCTCCAATAGCCTCTACTATTAAAGTAAGTTTTACGATATTTTTCGTAAATCTTACAATACCTGCTGTTGTATTAAAGCTTAACGCCTCTTGCATAATTAATCTATTTTTTAATGTTATTTTCTTACCCATAAGTATGAATATCATACTTACTAATGTCATAAACCCAAGCCCACCTATCTGGATGCATATGATTATAACAATTTTCCCGAACAATGACCAATGTGCTAAAGTATTTACAACAACAAGTCCCGTTACACAAACTGCTGAAGTTGACGTAAACAAAGCATCAATAAAAGATGTCACCTCTCCTGACTGACTACTAATGGGTAACATAAGCAGCATTGTTGCAATACAAATAACCCCCAAAAAGCCTACTACTAAAATCTGTGACGGGCCTAACTTTTTTTTGAGCCATCTCTCTTCTTCATGCTTTTTGTCACCCTTAGCTTCCTTATTCACCATCTTTTTTCTCTCCTTAAAACATCTATGTTTAAAGTTATTTTTTACTTTTAAATTTCTTTTCCATGTTAGTCGTTAGTTATTATAACATATTAAATTGTATATTACAAAATATAGTAATATTATTTACATACTATTTACATTATAATAGAATTATTTCATTACTAATAATCACTTTCTTATGATATTGATTTGTGATATTATAATTACGTATTCATATTAATATTATATATCTTCTACATATATATTATGTTATTTTAAAATACTATATTAATAGTATGAGAAACGAGTTAAGAAAGGAATGTAAAAATGAGTGATGTAATAACAATTAAACCAGGTTTCTTTTGGGTTGGTGCATTAGATCCAAACCTTAGAGTATTTGATATCGTAATGGAGACAGAGTTTGGCACAACTTACAATTCTTATCTGTTAAAAGGCAGTGAAAAAACTGCTATTTTCGAGACAGTTAAAGATAAATTTTTCGATGAATTCCTTGAAAAAGTATCTTCTGTATGTGATCCCATGCAAATCGATTACATTGTAGTGAATCATACAGAACCAGATCATAGTGGTTCTGTTGTTAAACTATTAGATTATGCACCTCAGGCTATAGTAGTAGGAAGTGCTCTTGCTATTAAGTATATGACTCAAATTATCAACAAACCATTTAACAGCTTAGTTGTTAAAGAGGGTGATACCCTTAACTTAGGTAACAAAACAGTTAAATTTATATCTGTTCCATTTTTACACTGGCCAGATAGTATGTATTCTTATATAGAAGAAGATAAAACACTTGTAACTTGTGATTCTTTCGGTGCTCACTATAGTGATGGTTCTTTATTTAGAAGTAGTCTAGCCGATGGATTAGAAACTGATTTCTTATCTGCTTATAAATACTATTACGATATGATTATGGGACCTTTTAAGCCTTATGTCCTTAAAGCCCTTGATAAAATCAAAGATTTATCTTTAGATTATATCTGTCCAGGTCATGGTATGGTCTTAGATCGTGAATATATCAGCACCTATATGTCTCTTTACAAAGAATGGTCCCTTCCAAATTGTAGATCCGTTCCTAGTGTAGTCATTCCTTATGCATCAGCTTACGGTTATACTGGCCAATTAGCTGAAAAGATTGCAGCAGGTGTTAAAGCAGAGCGTCCTGACCTTGATGTTTTAGTCTATGATATGGTAACAACTGATTTTAATGAAATTTTATCAGAAGTTTCTATGTGTAGTGGATTGCTCATTGGTTCTTCAACTATTGTAAGTGATACTGTTCCTCCTGTATGGCAGTTACTTACTTCACTTAATGCAACAATCCATTCCGGTATGAAAGCTGGATGTTTTGGTTCTTATGGTTGGAGCGGGGAAGCTATTACTAATATCTCTGAGCGTTTTAAACAACTTAAATTCAAAACACCTGTAGAACCTTTAAAAATCTTATTTAAACCAAGTGAAAAGGATCTTCAAGTGGCTTATGAATTTGGTATATCATTTGCAAAGGCTCTATAGTACAAAAAAGACGTAACCTCTACTGAGATTACGTCTTTTTTTACACTGTAAAACTTAGTTATTGTAATATAAGTTATTTGTTAAGTACTCTGGCTCACAAGTCACTTCTATTCCTAATTTTCTAAATGTCGCTTCATTACCGCCACTTAGAATAGTTGTTGAATGCGCTTGGCATCCTCTTAATTTTGCTACGCTTTCCATTGCAATTTGTGCTAATGGATTCGTTACAGCACCTATACTTAAAGCAATAAGTACTTCTTCGCAATTAAGTGCTGTATTTTTACTACCTAATGTTTCGCCTTTTAATTTCTCAATTGGCTCAAGTGTTGCTGGTGAGATTAAATGAATCTCATCTGATATATTTGCAAGATATTTAATAGCATTAATAATAGCTGCTGATGCACCATCCATAAGCTTAGATGTCTTTCCTGTTACGATAGTCCCATCTTCAAGTTCTATTGCAACAACAGAACATAGTTCATTTTTATCATTAACTTCTTTTAATCTAACCTCTAACTCTCTGGCTGGCATAACTACTTTTCTATCTGCTTCTTTTAGTTTGAGTTCTTCCATGATAAGTTTAACTCTTTGGAATGTCTCTTTATCTACGTAACCTTTTTTATATTCACATCCTGTTTTGAAGTATCTTCTAATTACTTCTTGTTTTGAAGCTTCTCTGATTACTTCATCATCTATAATACCACAGGCTATACGGTTAACACCCATGTCTGTTGGTGATTGGAAAACGGATTCTTCTCCAGTTATTTTTTCTATAATTCTTTTTAGCACTGGGAATGCTTCAATATCTCTATTGTAGTTAACAGACATTTTCCCATATGCATCAAAATGGAATGAGTCAATCATATTAACATCTTTAAGATCTACGGTTGCAGCTTCATAAGCTATATTTAATGGATGCTTTAAAGGCACATTCCAGACTGGGAATGTCTCAAATTTAGAGTATCCAGCAGCTCTTCCTTGTCTATTCTCATGGTATAACTGACTAAGACAAGTTGCTAACTTTCCACTTCCTGGACCTGGCGCTGTTACTACTACAATTGGCTTACTTGTTTTAATATATGGATTTTGGCCATATCCTTCTTCGCTTACAATCAGTTCTACATCGGTTGGATATCCTTTTGTTGCTTTGTGTTTGTAAACTTTGATACCTCTACGCTCAAGTTTATTGATAAATACTGTTGTAGCTGGTTGACCATCATATCTTGTGATAACGACACTATTTACATCTAGTTCATATTCTCTAAGATCATCTATAAGTCTTAAAACATCTACATCATACGTAATTCCAAAGTCACCACGTATTTTGTTACGTTCGATATCTCCTGCATATACACAGATTACTATTTCTACTTTTTCTCTAAGTTTATGTAGTAATTTTATCTTTGCATTTTCGTCAAACCCAGGTAATACTCTTTTTGCATGAAGGTCAAATAAAAGCTTACCACCAAACTCTAAGTAAAGTTTGTCATAATTATTTACTCTCTCTAAAATATACTTTGATTGTTCTTCAATATATGCTTTGTGATCAAAACCTATTTTCATAGCCACACCATCCTTTATTTATTTACCCTTTTATCTTAGCTTATTTTTTCTCTAATTTAATATCATACTATACTTCATACTTATATTGCGACTATTTTTTTCCTAAAAAATGAGTTAAGAGTGCTTACAGCAGTTGTAGGCACTCTTAACTCTTAGTTTAAAAAATTATTTTTTTACAACTGCTCCGTTGTATACTAATCCTTTTTCACTATCTACAGTAATTGTAGTAGCATTTCTTACAGCTTCAGCTACATTTTTAGCTGCAATAATAACTGGAATATCAAGTGTTCTACCTACGATAGCTGCATGATTGTTTTCTTCTGCTGTAGAATCTTCAACAATAATTGCACTTGCTTTTTTCATATATGGTAAGTAAGAGTTATCTGTCTTTGGAGCGATTAAGATGTCACCTTTTGCAAAGTATTTATCAGCTTCATCTAACACTTTGATTACGCTAGCTTTTCCTGTGATAGATTTCTTTCCGCAGCCAATTCCTCTAGCTAATACATTTCCTACATATTGAACTTTTAGGATGTTTGTAGTTCCCGCTACGCCAACTGGTACTCCAGCTGTAAGTACAACTACATCTCCTTGCTTTGCGAAACCTTTTTCTTCTGCTTTTGCTACTGCTGATGCAAATACATCATCTGTAGTTTGCTCATCAAATCCGATAAGGTGTGGCTGACAACCCCATACAAGGTTAAGTTGTCTTAACACTCTCTCATCTGGTGTACATGCTACAATTGGACATCTAGGCTTGAACTTAGATACGGCTCTTGCTGTGTGTCCTGATTTTGTAATTGTCACGATAGCTGCTGCTTCTAAATCTCTAGCTGTGCTACATGTTGCATGGCTAATAGCATTTGTCATACTAACTTTCGCTTCCATGTTTGTCATAGATAAGTTGTATAATTCACTTGTTGCTTCTGCTTTTCTTGCAATTCTGTCCATCATTTGAACTGTTTGGATTGGGTAATCACCTTTTGCAGTTTCTCCTGATAGCATGATTACTGATGTACCATCGAAGATAGCGTTCGCTACGTCACTGGCTTCTGCTCTAGTTGGTCTTGGATTCTTAATCATAGAATCAAGCATTTGTGTTGCAGTAACAACTGGTTTACCTAATGCATTGCATTTGTTGATAAGCATTTTTTGTACAATAGGTACTTCTTCTGTTGGAATCTCAACACCAAGATCCCCTCTAGCTACCATGATAGCATCAGTTACTTGTAAGATTTCATCGATGTTATCTACACCATCTCTGCTTTCGATTTTAGAGATAATCTGAATATCTCCGCCACCGTTTAACTCTAATTCTTGACGCATTTTGATAACGTCATTTGCACAACGAACGAATGATGCTGCAACATAATCTACGCCTTGTTCTGAACCAAATTTGATATCTGATTTATCTTTATCAGTAAGTGCTGGTAAGTTAACATATACATCCGGAATATTAACTCCTTTTGTTGATCCTAACATGCCACCATTTTCAATAACGCACTCTACTTCTGTGTTTGTTAAGTTCTTAACTTTAAGTTCAATTAAACCATCATCGATAAGAATTCTACTTCCACGCTTAAGGTCGTATGGAAGATTTTTGTAGCTTACGCTTACTCTCTTATCATCGCCTTCGATTTCTTCTGTTGTTAAAACAAAAGTTTCACCTACATTAAGTTTAATATCGTCATTACCTTTTAGTACTCCCGTACGAATTTCAGGCCCCTTAGTATCTAATATAATAGGAATCGGCATACCTAACTCTTCTCTTACTTGTTTCACGTTGTTGATTGAAACAATATGTGTGTCATGATTACCATGTGAGAAGTTTAGACGGAATGCATTAACACCCGCATGAATTAATTC
The DNA here is from genome assembly GCA_036655715.1 of Cellulosilyticaceae bacterium. GTDB lineage: Bacteria > Bacillota > Clostridia > Lachnospirales > Cellulosilyticaceae > JAVVPO01. The sequence continues at coordinate 10,794 of JAVVPO010000029.1, forward strand.
TCTTATACTATCAACATCACAAGTCTTTGGTCCTAATGTAGCTATAATTTTGGTTTTACGCATTTTTTTATTTCTCCCTTGTTTCAATATTAGGCTTCTATTAAAATCATCAAGCTAGTTACATTCAACTAGCTTAAGATTGAACTTAAGTTATACATATATGGGTCTAGTTCCTTTGTCATTGTAAGGGCTTCATTAATATCATAATCTACATATTTGCCATCTACATAAGAAACAACTCTTTTAGCTTTGCCTTCACATAATAAATCGACAGCCTTAGCTCCCATCATTGAGGCATGCATTCTATCTACTGCAGTTGGAGATCCACCTCTTTGAAGATGTCCAAGTATTGTAGCTCTTGTCTCAATACCTGTTATATTTTCAATAGTTTTAGCAAGTCTTTCTGACCCGCCAACTCCTTCTGCTGCAATAATCAAGAAATGCTTTTTACCCTTGTGTTTATTTTCAATAATTGTTTTTACAATTTCATCATCACTTAACCTTGGCATTTCTGGCAATAATACCATCTCTGCTCCTGAGTTAATTGCACACCATAAAGCAATGTAACCTGCATTACGTCCCATTACCTCTACAATTGAACATCTTTGATGTGAAGTAGAAGTATCACGGATTTTATTAATAGCATCCATTGCTGTATTTACTGCTGTATCAAAACCGATTGTATACTCTGTACAAGCAATATCTAAGTCAATTGTTCCAGGGATACCGATTGTATTAATTCCTAAGTTAGCAAGCTTTTCAGCTCCTTGGAATGAACCATCTCCTCCGATAACAACTAAACCATCTATACCAAATACTCTACACATATCAGCTCCGCGTTGTTGTCCTTCTGCTTGCATAAATTCACGACAACGAGCTGTTTGTAATACTGTACCACCTTTTTGGATAATATCTGATACACTTCTTGTATCCATTTCAAATACATCGCCTGTAAGTAAACCATTGTACCCTTTACGGATACCCATTACTTTAATACCTTTAGTTATAGCGGCTCTTACTACGGATCTTATAGCCGCATTCATACCTGGTGCATCGCCACCACTTGTTAGTACACCTATTGTTTTGATTTGTTTACTCATAAAAACAACCCCCTGTTTTTTGAAATTTGTTTCCATGCATTATATTCAATTCGATTTTATTTTACAAAAATCCTTATGAAATTGCAATATCAATTAACTTTTTTTGGTACTACTATACATTCTCTTCCTAATAGTTGTTGTAGGTCATGTACAATATTATCATTGATATTCACATTATACTTAGCTGGAAATGTTTTAAATGTATTATCTTCTATAGACTCTACTATAATTTTAGAATTCCCTTTGTATTTATTAAATATGTGTATTAAATTTTGCCTGATTTCACTAGTACGTTGTGACTCAGACATCTTAAGTATAATACAATTTTTAAGTTCTGGGTTTAAAAGTTCTTCTAAACTTGTCACACTATCTGCAATAATCGTTACAGCATCATCATCTTTTATTGAAACACGCCCCTTTAATACAAATACATCATTTTCCGGAATCTGTGCGAATTTATCGTAAAGATTCGGGAAAATAATACATTCTATTGTTCCAGTTGTATCTTCAAGGGTGATGAAAGCCATTTTTTTATTTGTTTTTGTAAAGGTTACTTTTTTTTCTACCAATAACCCTCCAATTACAACTTTTTGGTCATCTTGAACATTGATTTCATCTTCTTTAATCTCTAAGTCAATTGCTCTATTTGATATATATCTGTCTAATTGGTTACTCACTTTATCAAGTGGATGTCCACTTAAATATATGCCTATAACTTCTTTTTCATAATTCAAAATTTCTTTCAAATCAAATTCTTGTATATTAGGTAAGCTATCAGCTTTTGCATTTGACTCATTAATCTCTTCATTTCCGATTGCAAATAAATCAATTTGACCTGCTATATTATTTTTTTTATTAATGGCTATACCATCTGCAACTTGTTTGTAAATAGCCATATATTGACTACGTTTACCACCTAGTGAATCCAACGCTCCAGCTAAAATCAAACTTTCTATACTTCGCTTGTTAGTATCTTTACTCTCCATGCGATTATAAAAATCTGTCAGGCTTACGAAGAATCCATTTTTTTCTCTTTCTTCAACGATACGCTCTACAACATTTTTACCTACATTTTTGATTGCTGCAAGTCCATACATTATTTTGGTCTCTTTTGTACTAAAATACCCATAGCCTTCATTAATATCTGGTGCTACAACTTCAATACCTAGCTTCTTGCAACTTTCAATGTACTGTCTAATCTTAGGGCTAACATCCATAACAGAAGTCATAAGCGCAGCCATAAATTCAACTTTATAATAAGCTTTTAAATACGCTGTTTGATAAGCTACTACCGCATAAGCTGCCGCATGAGATTTATTAAATGCGTATTTTGCAAAGTCAATCATATCATCAAAGATTTGATTGGCTGCCTCGGCAGGTATACCATTTGCAATGGCCCCTGGTACATCTTCTCCATTTCCATTTAAGAAAATTTCCCTTTCTTTGGCCATAACCTCTGTTTTCTTTTTACCCATTGCACGGCGAAGCAAATCACTTCGCCCCAAGCTATAACCACCTAGGTCTCGTACAATCTGCATAACCTGTTCCTGATAGACAATACAGCCATACGTATTATCTAAAATAGGTTCTAGTGCCTCATGAGTATAAGTGATACTATCTTTATTTTTCTTTCCTTGTACATACTTAGGAATAAAGTCCATTGGACCTGGTCTATAAAGTGATACACCCGCTATAATATCTTCTAATGTGGTTGGACAAAGTTCCTTCATGAAAGACTTCATTCCTGCACTTTCTAGCTGAAATATACCTTCTGTATTGCCAGATGCAATGAGTTCATAAGCTTTTGCATCATCGTATTCCATCTTACTAAAGTCAATCTCAACACCATGATTTAGCTTAACAAGTTTAATAGCATTATCAATTACAGTTAGTGTCCTAAGGCCTAGGAAGTCCATTTTAAGCAGCCCTAGTTCCTCTAGTGTGGTCATCGTATACTGTGTGGTAATAACACCCTCATTCGCATTGAGCGGCACATACTCTACAACAGGCTTCTTGGAAATAACGACTCCTGCCGCATGAGTTGAAGAGTGTCTTGGAATACCTTCTAGCTTCATTGCATTATCAATAAGATATTTAACATCAGCCTCCGTATTGTATAGCTCATTTAATTCCTCATTCATCTTAAGCGCCTTTTTAATCGTCATCTTAAGCTCGTTTGGAATCATTTTCGCTATCTTATCCACTTGTGGATAAGGCATATTCGTAGCTCGTCCTACATCACGTATAACCGCTTTAGCCGACATCGTTCCAAAAGTAATAATCTGTGCGACACGGTTTTCTCCGTATTTCTCAATAACGTAATCAATAACTTCTTGTCTTCTCTCGTAACAAAAGTCAATATCAATATCAGGCATGCTGACACGTTCTGGATTTAAGAAACGTTCAAAGAGTAAGCTGTATTTAATAGGATCTATATCTGTAATCTCTAACGTATAGGCTACAATACTTCCAGCGGCTGAACCTCGCCCCGGGCCTACTGGTATTCCTTCATCTTTGGCATATTTAATAAAGTCACTTACAATTAAAAAGTAGTCTACAAATCCCATCTGAATGATAATATCTAATTCATATTCTAAACGATCTTTAAGTTCTTCTGTTATATTTTCATATCTATAGACTAGCCCTTCATAACAAAGGCGTCTTAGATACTCTTTTGGCTCTTCTTCTGTAGGAACATCAAAGCTTGGTAATTTCAGTTCATGGAAATCAAATTCTACATGACATCTCTCGGCTACCTTACAGGTATTTTCTAATGCTTCTTTAGCATAAGAAAAAAGCTTCTCCATTTGCTGCGGACTCTTTAAGTAATACTGCCCACCTTCATAAATCATTCTATCAGGATCATCCATTGTCTTACCGGTCTGGATACATAATAATATTTCATGTGGCTTTGCATCTTCTTCCAAGATATAGTGAACGTCATTGGTTGCTACCATTGGTATCCCAGTTTCCCCAGCTAAACGCATAGTAAGCTGGTTAGCCTTTGACTGCTGACTCATCCCATGGTCTTGAATTTCTAGATAGAAATTACCTCTACCCATGATTCCATCAAGCTTTTCAGCAACGCCTTTTGCTGTTTCATAACTATCTTCTAATAAGCTTCTCGTAACTGGTCCTGCCAAACAAGCACCTAAGACAATAATACCTTCTTTGCACTCTTCTAGTAGCGCATAATCTATACGGGGCTTACGATAAAATCCTTCTGTAAAACCTAGCGAAACCATCTTGATTAAATTTTGATAGCCTACATTGTTTTCAGCAAGTAATACAAGATGGTTATACCTCATATCTTCTTTTTCTTTATCAAATCGGCTGCGCTTAGCTAAGTATACCTCACATCCTATGATAGGTTTGATCCCTCTATCCTTAGCTGCCTTATAAAAATCAATTGCACCATACATTACACCATGGTCTGTAATAGCCAGAGAGTCCATGCCTAGTTCTTTAGTTTTATCTAATAAGTCGCCTATTTTTGCTGACCCATCTAATAAACTATACTCTGTATGTACATGCAAGTGTGTAAATGCTACTGACATTGCTTACTCTCCTTCCTTTACTTAATCTATTATGTCCTATTATATCACAAGTCGCCTTTCCTGTGAAAAGTTTGTAGAAATTTAATATCTAGACCACCTATATTTCTTTACTCTTGAATAGCCTGACTCCTTCTCATATACTTAAAGTATTAAATATTTTTCAAGGAGGCTATAAACTATGCCAATGCTACGTATACGCGGAATTTCTGAAGAAAAAATCAAAGAAGTAAGTATGCCTTTAGTCCATGAATTACACGAAATCATAGGTTGCCCAAAAGATTACTTTACGCTTGAACTTATTCAAAACACCTTTATCATGGATGGCACTACTGTGAATCCACCTACTCTCATTGAAGTATCTTGGTTTGATAGAGGTCAGGAAGTTCAGGACATGGTTGCTAAATGTATTACCAAATATTTTACATCTACTACCGATTGTCTTGAGGTCTACTTCATTACACTTAAAGAAAATAACTACTATGAAAATGGTAAACATTTTTAATGTTTTTTAAACACAAAAGAGAGTCAGTAGATTTTTCCTACTCACTCTCTTTTATTTATCACATTATTGTCATAATTATAACAGGCAGGAAAATGGCTGGCAGAAGATTTGCTACCTTAATCTTTTTGATTTCTAATACTGATAAACCAAGACCTATAAGTAGTATTCCTCCCACTGCACTCATCTCCGTAATAAGTGCCGCACTTAAAAAAGGCTCAAGCGCACTAGCTAGTAATGTAATGGCTCCTTGATAAAGCAAAACAGGTACTGCTGCTAACACTACACCAGCGCCCATACTACTCGCAAATAACAAAGCTGAAATACCATCCATTACAGACTTAGTATAAAGAATCGCATGATCTCCTCTAATGCCACTATCTAGGGAACCCATGATAGCCATAGACCCTACGCAGAACAAAAGCGTAGCCGTTACAAACCCTTCACCTACGTTACTTTGTTCACCCTTTATTTTTCCTTTAACTCTCTCTCCTAATTGATTCAGTTTAGCATCTATGTTAATCCACTCACCTAGTATGCCCCCTATCACTAAACTTGCAATAACAATTAGGATATTTTGTGTTTCTATCGCAAAGGTAATACCAATTACAGTAGTTACTAGCCCAATAGAACACATAATCAAATCAGAAAACCGTTTGGGAATTCCTCTTTTTGTTAATGCGCCAATGATGCCTCCTACAATAATTAGGACTACATTCACTATAGTTCCTAACAATATCATTTTTGCCCCCTTATGATAATTTTTTATTTTATCCCCCTATTATATATCAATTTTCAATTTTATCTATATTAATAAATATATTTTACAAAAACTTTTTAAATCCTTGTACGACGTCAAGTTCATATCCCACCGATTCATAGAATTTATGTGCTTCTATTCTCTCAGCTTCAGATACAAACATCATATAATTCACTTCATTTTTCTTCCCAATGTCTTCTATTTCCCGTATAAGCTTGGAGCCCAGACCTTGCCCTCTTTTATGATTTGCCACAACTACATTTTCTATCACCATAAACGGCCTACATTCGCCTACTAAGTCATAGCATAAAACCCCCATTATAGTCCCAACAATCTCACCATCTTGCTCTGCTACTATCAATTTGTAACTTTCATCATTTTGTATATATCTAAATATTTTCGTCATTTTCTCTATACTACTTTTAGTACGGATTAATTCTTCAAACAATATAGATAAACCTGCTAAATCACTTTTAATTGCTTCTCTTATCATCACCATAGCCGCGTCTTCATTCCTTTATCAGTTTTAATTCTCATTCTCTAGCTTTGATATTATATCTATATTTATGATTTATCACAACCCCCACATATTTCTAATCTTTTAGAGCCCCACTCCCCCCTACTCTGTTCCTATAAAAATTTTATAATTGATCATTTTTCTTATATGCCATAGGAGACATCCCTATCATCTTCTTGAAAATTCTCGAAAAGTAATACTGGTCTTCATACCCTAGTTTTTTGCCTACTTCATAAACTTTCATATCTGTCATTCTAAAGTATTTACAAGCTTGCTGCATCTTTAAGTAAATGTAAAAATCTATAGGTGCCCGATTGGCATGCTTATTAAAAATATTATTTAAATAGCTTTTTGATAACTTCATATACTCTGCAATATCTTCTAAGGTAAGATCCTTATCTAAGTTTCTATACATATAATGAATAGCCTTTCTTAGATATTGATTTTGTTTATCCAAATCCAAAGAGCTTTCTCTATAATATATTTCAGCCAGTATCAATGATAATACTTGCGTCTCATATATAAAATTCCCCAGAGTATAATTGGTTTCTAACATATCAATAAGTAATTTAAACAGATACATTAATCTCTCATTAGCTTCCGATGAGCCTAGCTGTCTTACCTCTCTATTATTTAGAGGAAAATACTTCACATTTTCTCCTTTAAAATGTACCCAAAGTATACTCCATGGATCTTTTTCATCTGCATAGTATTTATGCTCTATATTTTCAGGAATACAAAACAACTTATTACTTTGCAATTCTATCTTGTTCCCCTCAATTTCTATAAACCCCCTCCCGCCTGTACAGTAAATTAAGATAAACTCATCAATCCCCTCTTTTCTTTCTCTATAGTGATAACTAGCTTCTGGGAAAAAGCCAATATCCGTTATAAATAATGCATTGACTAATGGATGTTCTAGATAATTTGCAAAGGATTCTGTTGGAATAACAATAAACTTTTCATTTTTAAACCCATCTTTTTTATAGTGTGATTTCATATGGAAATTATAAAATAATTAAACAATATTGTCCATCTTTTAAAAAGATATGATATTTTTTCATCTATCTAAATATGCTACCATGTAAATATATTATTAAATGAACTTATAGAAAACGAGGAGCATTCTTATGAAAACTTTCGGTGAAGTTAAGATGTTTGAATCACCATTAATTATTCCTACTTACGAAGTCTATCCACCAGATAAAAATCCATTATTTCTAGAAAAAAGAGTTTATCAAGGAAGTTCAGGCAAGGTCTACCCTCTTCCTGTCACAGAAAAAATCTCTGACGATAAAGTTGATAAGTCTTATCATGCTATCACTTTAGAAAATGATTATTTAAAAGTCATCATCCTTCCAGAACTTGGTGGACGTATTCAAAGAGCCTTAGATAAAACAAATAATTACGATTTTGTGTATTATAACCACGTTATCAAACCTGCATTAGTAGGCTTAGCTGGCCCTTGGATTTCCGGAGGTATTGAATTTAACTGGCCACAGCATCACCGTCCTTCTACCTTCTCTCCTGTAGATTATACGCTTATCTCAAATGAAGATGGCTCTAAGACAGTTTGGGTCAGTGAAATTGATAAAATGTACGGAACCAAAGGCATGGCGGGATTCACTTTATATCCAAATAAAGCTTATATCCAAATTACCGGCCAAGTCTTTAATCGTACAGATATGCCACAAACTTTTCTTTGGTGGGCTAATCCAGCTGTACCTGTTAATGACCATACCTTCTCTGTTTTTCCACCTGATGTTCACGCTGTAATGGATCATGGTAAAAGAGCTGTTTCTAGCTTCCCTATTGCGACTGGAGAATACTATAAATTTGATTACTCAGAAGGTATAGATATCTCTCGTTATAAAAACATATCTGTGCCTACTTCTTACATGGCTTATCATTCTGATTTTGATTTTGTAGGAAACTATGATGAATCTTCAAATTCTGGCTTACTACATATTGCAAATCATCATATTTCTCCTGGCAAGAAACAATGGACTTGGGGTAATAGCGATTTTGGTCAAGCGTGGGATAGAAACCTTACAGATGAAGATGGTCCTTACATCGAACTAATGACAGGTGTTTTCACAGATAACCAACCAGATTTCACTTGGTTAAAACCTTATGAAGAAAAAAGCTTTACCCAATACTTTATGCCTTACAAAGGCGTAGGTAGCGTAAAAAATGCTACGATTAATGCACTTGTCAATTTGGAATTAGGAGATAATAAGGCTTGTATTACAGTTTATACTACCTCTACCTTTGAGGACGCTAGCATACTTCTTTATTTAAATAATGAAATTATTTTTGAGCATCGAGAAACACTTACACCTATGCAATCGTTGAATCTTACTACTGCCTTATCCGAAAGCTCACTCATAGGTATGCACCTAGTCGTTCAAGATTCTAAAGGCACAATCCTTGTAGAGTATACTCCTACAAAAAAAGAGCTACAACCTATTCCAGCTCCTGCTGATCCATTATTAGCCCCTAGTCAATTACACTCTACAGAGGAGCTCTATCTTGCAGCCACTCACTTAGAGCAATACCGTCATGCTACTTTTGAACCTTCCGATTATTATCTTGAAGGTCTAAAAAGAGACCCAAGTGATATGAGACTAAATAATGGATATGGTTTACTTCAGTATCGCAGAGGAAATTTCAAAGAAGCTCACGAACTCTTTTGCCAATCAGTAAAAAAGAATGAATGGAAAAATCCTAATCCTTATTACGGGGAAGCCTACTTCAATTTAGGTCTATCTCTATTAAAACTTAATCAGCCAGACAAAGCTTATGATGCCTTTTTCAAAGCAACATGGAGTGGCGAAACTCAAAGCGCTGCTTTTTACCAGTTAGCTTGTTTAGACTTTAAGAAAAAGAGTTATACAGCGTGTCTTGAATCTATCAACAAATCTATTAGTAAAAATCAAAGCAACATGAAATCCCGTCATTTAAAAGCTGCTCTTTTACGCATATTAGCTAAAGATAATCTTGCTTTCCTAAATGAAAGTCTTGCTTTAGACCCACTAGACACAGGACTTCTTTATGAGCTTAGTCAAACCACACACAACCTATCTAGCTGGAAAGAAACAATGAGGGATTCTCTTAATAACTATCTTGAATTATCTTTAGACTATATCCAAATGGGTCTTTATGATGATGCACTTATCATACTTAGCAATTGCCTTATATCAAGCCCTTTAATCGCTTACTATACAGCTTACATTTACACGCTCCTAGGTGATATCCAAAAAGTTATTACCTATTGTGAGCAAGGTGAATTAGCATCACCTGACTATTGCTTTCCTAATAAATTAAGCGAAATTATCATCCTAGAAAATGTTATTACGCTTTATCCAAAAGCTTCATTTGCTCATTATTATCTTGGCAACCTTTTATATGATAAAAAACAATATGAAAAAGCTATTTCTCACTGGGAAACTTCCTTAGCACGTGGTAGCTCTTTCTCCATCGTTCCTCGCAACCTATCTTTAGCTTATTTCAATAAACGTAATGATTCAGCTAAGGCTCTTAAAATGATTGAAAAAGCTTTTAAACTTCAGCCCTCTGATGCAAGACTTTTATTAGAGCTTGATCAACTTACAGCTAAACTTGGTTACTCTAATGAAGTACGCCTTGAACGTTTAGAAAAGTTCATGTCAATCACCATACAACGTGATGATTTATATGTTGAATATATTACACTCTTAAATAACACGGGACAGTTTGAAAAAGCATTTGCTTGTATCATGAATCGCAAATTCCACGCTTGGGAAGGTGGTGAAGGCAAAATAAGCAGACAATATGTCTACAATCTCATTGAACGCGCAAAATTACTTTTATCTACTACTAAGCCAACTCAAGCTATCGAGCTTCTTGCCCAGTCTCTGAGCTATCCCCTCAATCTTGGCGAAGGCAAACTTCCTAATACACAAGATAATATTACCCACTATTACCTCGGCGCAGCTTATGATATGTTAGGTAATTCCCAAGAAGCTCAAAAATACTATCAGCTTGCTTCTATAGGTATGCAGCACCCTGAAAGCATGATGTATTATAACGACCAACCTGCTGATACTATCCTTTATCAAGGCTTTGCTCACGATAAATTAGGTAACTTATCTAAGGCAAAATCTTGCTATCATAGATTAATAAGCTATGGTGAGCAACATTTATTTGACGAAGTCACTTATGATTACTTTGCCGTTTCTTTACCTGACACTATGATTTATGAAGATAATATTAGTTTACGTAACGAAATCTATTGTCACTACCTCATAGCTTTAGGGCATCTTGGTTTAGGCAATCATGTCTTAGCAAAAAAACATTTCACCAAGGTACTAGAACTTTCTCCAAGCCATCAAGGTGCTATTAGACACATTGGGTTACTTTAAACAATAAAAAATAAGCCGAAACGAATTTTCAAGCTCTCGTTTCGGCTTATCTTTTGTTACTCCTACCTATAATATAGCTTGATACTTAACTATCATTTCATCTGCAGGCATTACTGTTAACCTTTGTATACTTTCTCCTTTTTCTATAAGCCTTTGTATCATCCTCATCCCTACAAAATATCCTGCAAGTTGAGACTGCTCCTCATCAGCTTTATAGGTAAAGAACTCTTTCATTAACTCTGGCGTTAGTGTAAACTCCATTTTTTCAAATACGTTACGTGTTAATTCTACTTCATTATTCAGAAGCACTGCCATTCTCTCACTTGGTATAAGAAGTGCCTTTGCAAGCGTCTCTTCATTAATAGCTTCTTTATTAAATAAGATAGGGTACAAAGTTCCAAGCCCTTCTGCAATCATTCTTTCTTTGAAATCATTAGGGTGAATCTCCTGTACACTCCAGCCTCTCACCATATGATTCACTTCATGAGGTATTAAATAAGCTAGTTCACTGTCTCCAATACATTCTAGCCCTAAGTACAGTATAGGTTTATTCCCTAGTGAAGCCATTCCACTTACATGACCAAGTCCTACACCTATATATAGATCAAATTCCTCAGTAAACTGTAGCTTCTCTACTACTTCCTGCGTTATCCTCTCAATTTCATCTATCTTATGTACATTCTCTTCTACTTTTTCTAACAGACTATCAAAATCAACAGTCTCCACCATTGGTTCTAATCCTTCTAAGTTAATCATATAGAGATAACCCAAAATCTTTTCCCAAAGCTCAGGGTACTTATTATAATAATTCCTAAATGCTTCCCATTTCCCCGTCGTCTTACACTCTTCTATCAATACTCTAAAATCACCTATCATATTCACAATACGCATATTCCCACCTCTAATTAGCGTTTATTATTACTTATATGATATCACTTTTAAACTGTTATAACTATATAAATTAATTGATTTTATTAAATTTTTATCTATATTATTTTTCATCTAAAAAAGCTACTTAAACAACCAATCTACTAAAGTAGGTGGAGTTAGACCACGCAATTAGTAATCAATCACCAGATTTTTTTCTTCTCACAAAAAAGGCTGCCCACTTCATCCGCCAAAGCAGCCTTTTCCCCTTTTAGTCTCTCAACTTAGCCCCAACATTCATCTCAAGGCCATTTAACACCTTCTTCATTACCTTTTGAATCTCTTCATCCGTCAGTGTACGATCAGCTGCTCTAAATGTTAATTTATAAGCTACTGATTTGTATCCTTCTTCAATTTGCTTACCTTGGTAAACATCGAATAATTCAACTCTTTCTAGTAATTTACCACTTCTTTGTGTAATTACTTTTTCAATCTCACCTACTAATACTTCTTCTTTTACAAGCATTGCAATATCTCTTGATGTTGCTGGGTATTTTGGAAGTGCTTTGTAAGTTAAATCTTTTTCTATACTATTTAATAAGGAAGCATAATCAAGTTCTGCCATATAAGTATTAGCTTCAATACCATAGTTTTTAGCTACTTGTGGATGGATTTCTCCGAAGAATCCTACTTCTTTTCCAGCAATTACTAAGTTCGCACATCTTCCTGGATGCATGAATGGAAGTGATGTATTTCTTGTTACTTCTACTTTGCTAATATGAAGAGCCTGTGTTAAAGCTTCAACTAATCCTTTGATATTAAAGAAGTCTACATCTTTACCATACATACCTACTGTAAGTTTTTTCACTTCTTTTGGTAGTTCGTTCTCACCTTGTTTAAGGTAGATTTTACCTACTTCATATAAAGCAGCTGTTTCATTTCTTCTATTATAGTTAGTACTTAGTGAAGAAAGAATACCGTTTAATGTAGTGGTTCTCATGATACTGAAATCTTCCCCAAGTGGGTTAGTGATTGTAAGTACATTTCTAAGTTCACTATCTAATGGTAGATTTAACTTATCAAATACTTTTGGACTTTCAAAAGTATAAGTCAGTGCGCCATGTACCCCGTACATGCTCATGAATTCACGTACACTATCTGTTGTAAGCTGTTCGAAGTTCTTTTGGCCTACTGTTGGCTCACCACACTCTAATGTCACAGGTACTTTATCGTATCCGTACATTCTTGCTACTTCTTCTGCTAAGTCTGCCATCATTGTTACATCTGATCTGAATGTAGGAACAGTTACTGTTTTTGCTTCTTTGTTTACTACGAATTCTAAACGAGTAAAGTACTCAGTCATTTCATCTTCTGTAATATCAATTCCAATGAACTTGTTAATCCAGTTTATATCATAAGCAATTGTTTTTGCTTCTCTCTTCTTCGGATACACATCGATTACACCACTTACTACGTCTCCAGCGTCACATAAGTTAATAAGCTGCGCTGCTCTTTCTATTGCCAGAGTAATGTTGTTTGGATCAAGTCCTTTAACATATTTCTTGGAAGAGTCACTGCTGATACCAAGTTTTTTAGAAGTTTGACGTACACTGTATCCATTAAAGTTTGCACACTCAAAGAGGATAGTTTGAGTCTCTTCTGTAACCTTTGTATCTTCTCCGCCCATTACACCTGCTACTGCCACTACTTTCTCGCTATCTGCAATCACAAGCATTGTCTCATCTAATGTAATTTCATCTCCAAGAAGAGTAAGCATTTGCTCTCCTGCATTCGCTGTTCTCACGATAATTTCATGATTAGCTAATTTGTCATAATCAAAAGCATGCATTGGTTGTCCAAATTCAAGAAGCATATAGTTTGTAATATCTACAATGTTATTGATTGGTCTAAGACCTGCTGATGTTAATCTATCTTGTAACCATTTTGGTGACGGTCCAACTTTTACATTTTTGATGATTCTTGAAGCGTATCTTGGGCAAAGGTCACTATTTAAAATAGCAACTTTTGCAAGTTCTGCCGCATTACCTTCAACTTCTTCCACTTTAATCTCTGGGAATTTAAATGGCTTTTTGAATGTAGCTGCGGCTTCTCTTGCAATACCTAGAATACTAAAACAATCTGGTCTGTTAGATGTGATCTCGTATTCTACTACTTGTTCATTCAGTCCAAAGTACTCTTTTACACAAGCGCCAAGTGTCATTGGTGTATGGAATACATATACCCCATCTTCTGGTGCATCTTCGATTTGATCATGTGTGAATCCAAGTTCTTCTACAGAACAGAACATTCCTTGTGATTCTACCCCGCGAAGTTTACCTGTTTTGATTTTAAGCCCTCCAGCAAGAGTTGCCCCATCAAGTGATACAGGTACTACATCACCTAACTCAACATTAGTTGCTGCTGTTACGATTTGGATAGGAGCCTCTGCTCCAATATCTACTTGCATGATACGAAGTTTGTCAGCATCTGGGTGCTTTTCTACTTGAATCAGTTTACCTGCTACTACTTTTGTAATCCCTTTACCATTTTCCTCTACTGTTTCTACTTTAGAACCAGACATGGTCATTGCATCTATATAAGTGTTGATATCTACATCGATATCTACATATTGTTTAAGCCAAGACATAGGTACGTTCATATATTCTTCTCCTTTCTAACTTTCCCTTAAAATTGTGATAAGAAACGCACATCATTTTCGTAGAATAATCTAAGATCATTGATGTTGTATTTAAGCATTGTAAGACGTTCAAGTCCCATACCAAAAGCAAATCCTTGGTACTCATTTGGATCAATTCCTGCCATCTCAAGCACTTTTGGATGGACCATACCACAACCTAATACTTCGATCCAACCAGAACCTTTACATACATTACATCCTTCTCCGCCGCACATAACGCAAGTTACATCAACTTCTGCACTTGGCTCTGTGAATGGGAAATAGTGAGGACGGAATTTAACTTGTACTTTATCTCCAAATAGTTCTCTTGCAAACTCAGCAAGTGCCCCTTTAAGGTCTCCAAAAGTAATGTTCTTATCAATTACAAGTCCTTCGATTTGGTGGAATACTGGCGAGTGAGTCGCATCTACTTCATCTGAGCGGTATACTCTACCTGGTGCTACCATACGAATAGGTGGTTTTTGAGCTTCCATAGTGTGTACTTGTACTGGTGAAGTCGCCGTACGAAGTACTAAATCAGGTGAGAAGTAGAATGTATCTTGCTCATCACGTGCTGGATGCTCTTCCCCAAGGTTAAGGGCATCAAAGTTATAGTATCCTGTTTCAACTTCTCTACCATCTACTATTTCATAACCCATTCCAAGGAAGATTCTTTGGATTTCTTCTAATGTTTTAAGAAGAGGGTGCATATGACCAAGACTTAACACTTTACCTGGCATTGTTACGTCAATAACCTCTGCTGATAATCTGATATTTTCAGCTTCTTGATCTAAAGTAGCTTTTTTATCTCCAAGTGCTTTCTCAAGGTCTTCTCTTACCTCATTAGCTATTTGACCTACTACTGGTCTTTCCTCACTACTTAAATCTTTCATACCACGAAGAACTGCTGTTAATTCTCCTTTTTTACCAAGGTACGCAACTCTTAGGTCTTCAAGCACCTTAAGATCACTTGCATTTCCTATAGCTTCTAATGCAACGGTTTTAATTTGTTCTAATTTTTCTCTCACGTTAAAACTCCTTTCTAAAATGGATATTTCTATAAGATGGCAACAAAAAAAGCTCCATCCCTCCAAAAAGGGACGAAGCTATATCTCCGCGGTACCACCCAAATTTTTATACTTAGTATAAACTCTCTGATAGCTATAACGCGCAACCGGTACTTCCTACTACTTGTTTCAAAAGTACAGCTCCAATGTGAAATTCGTCCTATCCTATTGCCTAAAAGTGCTTTCAGCCCATGGCACTTTCTCTCTAAAGGGTATGAATACAACTACTGTGCATCTTCTTTGCTATTTTCATATTCTATTATTTATTTTACTATACATTAAAAGGTTGTCAAGTTAAACTTACTTCTATGC
>JAVVPO010000030.1:0-26341 GCA_036655715.1 Cellulosilyticaceae bacterium
TAAAATACGCGGGTGTAGTTCAATGGTAGAACACCAGCCTTCCAAGCTGGCCACGCGGGTTCGATTCCCGCCACCCGCTTTTTTTATGCGTAAAATAAGAGGATATTCTTTACTAAGTAGAGAATATCCTCTTATTTTTTGTTATACAATGCGACATGGATGTACTTGGTACAGCAGTAGCATCTAGGATAGCATTCTTCGTTACTTTTATTATGGTGTTAATGGCTTACTTTAAGAAAAAGAGTTTCTTAAAGTTTACTTCATGTAAAGTGGATTTCAAGAAGATAACAAGATTTTTTTATAATGGCTTATTAAAAGCTTTAGTAAAAGAAAAATTCCACTTTGAGGTCCTTTTGTATTAGTTAAAGTATTAGTTTGATAAAAAAGATTTAAGTATACTATAATTGAAAATAAGATAAAATAAAGCTTAAGAGGTGAAGAGATGTATTTAGTAAGTGCATGCTTGGCGGGATTTGAATGTAGATATGATGGAAAGAGTAATACAAATGATAAGGTAGTAGAACTTATTAATAAAGGGCGAGCTATACCTATTTGTCCAGAACAACTAGGTGGACTTTGTACACCACGGGCTGCTTGTGAAATTGTGAGACAACATACTCTTGAAAAAAGAGTTATTAATAATTGTGGGGAAGATAAGACTTATGAATTTGAATTAGGTATAAAGCGTAGCGTGAATATAGCAAAAATCTTAAAAATCAAAAAGGCTATTTTGAAAGCAAAAAGTCCTTCATGTGGATGTGGAGAAATTTATGATGGGACATTTACTGGAAAGCTTATAGTAGGCAATGGATTATTGGTAGATGCTTTATTAAAAGAAGGTATTCAAGTTATAACAGAAAAAGAATTATAGAAGGCATCTAATAGGATGCCTTTTGTTATAGAACTAAAAGAATTTTAAATAGAGAGAAACATAAATCTAGATAGAAATCTTAAGAAATCTTAAGGTTTTGGATGAAAGGGTTTTAAGAAGTATCAGTTATTATAATACTAGAAGGTAACAAAGTACGACAATAAGTATGGAAAAGGAAGAGTAACTTATGAAGGAGAATGAGAGTAACTTAAATGTAGTCGATGTTGAATTTATTTCAGATACAAATGAGATAATAGAGGTAGAAAGTAGTCAAGGAGAAGAAAATAATAAAGCTTCAAGGGAAGAAGATTTATTAAAAGAAGAAGGACAAGAGGATCAGAATATTAAAAAAGATATCAAGCAGGAGATAAACAAAAAAGATGATGTAGCGCATGAGTTAAAGACTAAATCAAGAACGCAGGAATCCAATCAAGAACATCAGCAGACACATGAGCAAACAAATGAACCTGATGGGATAGACTCAAGAGATACTTCTTTTAAAAGCTATGAGAGAGAAGCGAACTCTAAAGAGAAGTTGAAAAAAAGGGGGTTCTTTGCAAAGCTAAGTAGAGTTTGCTTGAGCACTTTAGGAATTATTCTGGCTATGCCGGTACTTGCTGCGGGAGCTATAGTTATCATAGGCGGGTTAGGAGCCTCGTTAGGCACAATAGGTGTAGGTATTGCATCGGTTGTATTTACAGCCTTTCTGATGACTGTACAACCAGGACTAATAGGTTGGCTAGGTGTATTTGTATCTGTAGGGTTATTATCAGGAGGGGGACTAGCACTATGTCTTGTAATATTACTGATAAGAGGGATGAAATATATAGTTAGGATATTAAGAAATAAAGATACAGAGGCGGACTTTGCAGTAAGGGAGGAAAGATAATGAAAAAGTGGGTTATTGCATTAAGTATATTGTTAGGAGTAAGTGCTATTGGGAGTGGAGTAGTACTTGGTAAGATTTATAATAAGGAGCTTAGAACTTATGAGCAGCAATTGGATGAAACTTTAAATAAAGAAGCTTTAAAAAATGTATATATTGATTCAGATGTACCTGTAAAGATTGAGGTAACGAATGGAGAACCTAGAATTGAGTTTAATAGTACTTTAACTGGGATACTTGATAAAGAGCCTCAGTTTGGTTTAGATGTAAGAGAAGAACTAGATAAAACTTATATTACAATAGAGGCTAAAGAGACTGCTAATATGACTTTGTTTTTAGATGATGTTGAGATATTAGCTACTATTTACCTTCCCAATCAAGATATCAATCATTTGAGTGTTAAAAGTGATAGCTACTACTGGGTTCATGGCGGAACCAATTTATATTTTAATATAGGAGATATGAATATAAATAATTTGGAGATTCAAGGAAGTGCTGATGAACTAAACTTAGATGGAAGTTATAAGTCTATTGCTATTGATTCAAAATATGGCAATATAGATATTCATTCTAAAACGCCAGCTGATGTTTCAATCAAAGAGGCAAATGGGAATATTAATCTTAAAGGTCAATATGCTTTAGTAGATATTACAAGCTATGGCGGGAGTATTGATATGGCTTCAGATATCCCATCAAAAGTTGTAATTAACAATTATAGTGGCACATCCAGGTTAGTAGGAAAGTATGAAGATATACAGATCGAAGGAGAGTATGGTGATATATGGATTAATTCAGAGTCAGCATGTGATATCTTTGTTAGTACATCAGGAAATGTTGAATTAGTTGGGGCACTAAAAAATGTAGATATGAGATCTAACTATGGAAGAGTTAACTTAATGACTGTAATAGAGCCACAACGTATTAATTTATTAGGTGAATATGAGAATATTTCACTGACATTACCTAATAATATACCTGGGTTTGAAGTAACCCATCAAAAAGATTATGAGCAGCAAGAATCTATTTATACAGATTTTGATGTGAAGAGAGGGATACAAGAACAAACTGTAGATAAACTTTACTTTGGAAATGGCAATAGCAAGATTAGATTAGAAGGTAGTGATAGTAAAATAACTATTTTAGAGGGAAAAGCAATACCTACTCTAACAAATAATGTAAGTGAGTAATGAATGATCTAAATGAGGGGAGGATTACTATAATGAGCCAAGAAGAAAGTCAAAAAGAGCTAACACCTAAACAAAAAAAGAAAGAGCAAAAAAAGTTAGAAAAGAAAAAAATAAAAGTAATAAGAAAAGAGAAGAAAAAGCTAAGTGAAGGTAAATTGAAAGGAAAAGTAGTAGATATGTATCATAAGGCTAAGGAACCTACTTTAAACCTTTATCAAAAAGTAGCAAAGCAGATTAAATCTAGTATACGATTAGAAATTTTATGGATAGTAGGTATATCGCTTATCTTATCTAGTTTGGTAGGTATGAGTGTGAAGAGTATAGCTAAGAATGCAGGAATTGGGCAACAATCATATACTAATTATGAGGAAAGTAGACAAAATCTCCAAAGTGAATTAGTATCGGTGATACAGAGTATTACTAATATAGAACAGATAGGTGTAGAATTTAATATAGATACTGAAATGATAAGAAATACCATTAGTACGTTGGGGGTAACTGAAGGAGCAGAGCAGCTACAAGGTGAGTTGGAAAATATGTATGTTATCAGAGATATCAATAATGAGTATAGCCAGTATGATGATTATGGTAGCTATAACATGTACCCTGAAGGCATACCTATTGAAAAGTATAAGGAACTTTATAAAGAGCTTAATGGACTATTAATCGAACAAAACTGGACTGAGCAAAGCGTAAATGAGATTATAGAAAAATTCCTAAGAGATGTGGTAGGTCTAACAGAGGGGAATATTAAAAAATCAGCTGTAGCGACTATTGTAAGTAATATGGATTCTAATGAGTATAGAATAGAAGAAGGCCAAACTTATATTATTGATAGCAAAGGAAACACCTTATATGATAATAGCTTTATAAAGAGTATAGATGTGGTACAAGCTATCCAAAAAAGTCAGCAATCTAATAATAGAAATGATAACACCGTGACAAGTATTTATCCTATTATTATAGATCAAGAGATTCATTACTTATTTAATGAAAGTATATTAAGAGGCATAGAAGAATACTATTCCACTGGTGAACCGAATGTATTAGGTGTAGGGGCTGGAGTTACAGCGTTTATTATGTTGATGTTTTACTTCACAAAATCAAAACTAAGATATATTGAATATATCTCATATTGCTTAGGTGAAATTTCAAAAGGAGATTTATCTTATAAAATAGAAGTTGTAGGCCAAGATGAGTTAGCAAAAGTAGCCTTAGATATAGCTTATATGGAAGAGCAGATTAAAAACCAGATAGATGCTCAGATGCAAGCAGAAAAAACAAAAAATGAACTCATTACAAATGTAGCACATGACCTTAGAACACCACTAACATCCATTATAGGATATGTAGGATTAATTAAAGATAAGAAATTTGAGAGTGAAGAAGAGTATGAGAAATATTTAGATATAGCATACTCTAAGGCTGAAAAGCTTAAGGTGCTTATTGAAGATTTATTTGAGTATACTAAGCTTAATAATCAAGCAGTAAATATCAAAAAGGAATCTATGTCTGTTGCAAGTTTAATGAATCAACTTATAGAAGAATTGATGCCTATAGCAGAAGAAAAGGAAGTAACGATTAGGACAGATATCAAAGCAATAGATACAACGATTAGAGCAGATATTCCTAAGATGACAAGGGTATTTGAAAATCTAGTAGAGAATGCTATTAAGTATACGGAAAGCGGAGAAGTCGTTGAAATTACTATAGAAGAAATGAGCGGGGAAGTTTTCATCAGTATTCGTAATAAGTGTAAAGAAATACCACAAGAGGATATAGATAGATTATTTGATCGATTTTATAGAAGTGATGCTTCTAGGAATAGCAATACAGGGGGAAGTGGTCTAGGGCTTGCTATAGCTAAAAATATTGTTAAACTTCATGGTGGTGAAATTTGGGCACAAATGAGTGGCAACATCATTAGTTTTAATGTTAAGATTAAGAAATAGTTTCTTTAAATTGTATGAGTAAGGAGGTGTAGTAAAATGAGTAAGGCAACAATACTAGTAGTGGATGATGAAAAAGAAATTAGGGATTTAATAGCTATCTATCTCAAAAATGAAGGATATAAAATCGAATTAGCTAGTACTGGATTACAGGCAATAAAAGCTATGAATGAAAAGCAAATTGATCTTATCGTATTAGATATTATGATGCCAGAAGTAAATGGAATTGATGCATGTATGAAAATTAGAGAGCAGCATAATATACCTATTATCATGCTTTCAGCGAAGACAGAGGATATTGATAAGATACTAGGATTATCGGTAGGTGCAGATGATTACTTGGCTAAGCCGTTTAATCCATTAGAGCTTATTGCTAGAGTGAAAGCACAGCTAAGAAGAGCTACAAAGCTTAACAGCTATACACAAGCGAAGGAAAGTCTACTAGAAGAAGATGATTTGACCTTAGACTTAGAGTTAGGGAAGATATATAAGAGAAAAGAAGAAATCAATCTTACGCCAACAGAGTTAGGTATTTTGAAGCTCCTATGGGTGAATAAAGGGATCACGTTCAAGATAGAAACCATCTATGAAAGAGTTTGGAACCAAGAGTATTTTGAAAATAATAATACTGTAATGGTGCATATTAGAAAGCTACGTGAAAAGATAGAGGATAACCCAAGAGAACCTGTTTATATCTTTACAGTATGGGGAGTGGGATATAAATTTGGAATAAGTTAAAAAGTATTAAAAAACTCAACCAGAGATAGTATGGCAATACTACTTTAGTTGAGTTTTTGAGGTTAGGCTAAAGATTATTATAATAAAGTGATACTTATAGCGTTTGTTTGAGGAGGAATAGACTTAGTCATAGCAGCAGAATGAACTACTTTTACTGGAATGCTAGTATTAAGATCGGTAATATTATAAGCTTTCTTAGTTCTACCATCTGTTATTGTTGTTTGGTCTGTAATACGAAGGACAATTTGATTTGCAGAAGTATTTGATTTGCCAGCAGGGACAATAGTTACCTCTTTAGCGGCAAAATCAATAGCAATAATCTCGGCTCTAGGAATAGTTACTGAATCTGAAGCCACATTAGGTGGAACTGGCTTGATAGCAGTTGGTGTAGTAATAGCTATTTGATTGTTTCTAATGCTTACATTATACCCAAGTGCGTTGGCAAGTGTATCAATAGGGGCATAAGCTTTGCCTTTGTAAATAATAGTAGATTGATTAGGTAATACAGATTGATTGTTAAGTGTATACCTGAAATTTGGGTCTAGGGCTGCTCTAATAGGTTTTGCATTAGTAGTAGCAAATACTGTAAGGCTACTACTGATGATACTAACTACTAAGCCAACAATAAGTAGTTTTTTTGCAGATTGTTTTTTCATGTGAACCTCCTAAAGTGATGTAATATATAGATATATTTAGTATGGTTATTAAAGGTAAAAGTATACGTGAAATAGGTGAAAAATGAGACAGATAAATTAAATTACATATTAGTATATATTTGTGGGATGTGTTATGATAAAGAAAAGGGGGCGAAAACTATGCTAGTAAAAAATATTATGATTCCAGAAAAAAACCTAAGTAAAGTGTCTTTAAATGATACAGTTCAAGAAACAATCGCTTTGATTGATTCTCACAGCCTTTTGTCACTACCTGTAGTTGATAATAAGAAATTTGTAGGGATCATTTCTAAGAAGTATATTTTTGAAGAATACTTCAATGTAGGTGGAGATAAAGATGAATTTCTACAACGTAAAGTTGAAGAGTTCATGAAAACAAAAGTAGAGAGTATTAAAGAAAATGATTTAATAGAGATACCAGTAGAGGTACTTGCTGAGAAAAACCTTCAGTTTATTCCAGTAGCAAATGATAAAGATGAATTTGTAGGAATAGTAACGCATAAAGCTGTGTTTAAGACATTTACGAATATATTAGGATTTGGGCATACTCGTATTGTTGTAACAACTCATGATATGAAAGGTCGCCTTGCTAAATTAGCAGAGACAATTAATAAGCATAATGGAAATATCATCAGTATTGTAGAAGTAGATCTTGAAGTAATGAATTTAAGAGAAATTATTTTACGTGTAGATGTAGAAGATACTAAGAAGCTTATTACGGCTTTAAATACTAATGGATTTACAGTAAGACATGTAGAAGAGGTTAAATAATTATAAAGATAAAAAAGCATGTTATAAACCTAGTTAAATACTAGTGTTATAACGTGTTTTTTTGTTTGTCATAGAAGTAATGTTAAACTAGAAAAAGGTTAACTTTAACTTAAATAAGTAAACCTAATAAAAAATATAGGTTGACTTAAAGTTTTAAATATAGTATTCTGAATTTAATTAGAGGTGATGAAATGACTAAAGAGGTAGTATTAAATTATTTTGAAAACAATAAGGGTGAAATTTTATCAGGAGCAGAGCTTGCAGAGAAGTTAGGAGTTACAAGGACAGCTATATGGAAGGCAATCAATACTCTGAGAGAAGATGGCTATGACATTGAATCTATTAAAAAAAAAGGTTATAGACTTAACGTTAACTCGGATATATTATCTACGATTAAAATACAAGGTAGTCTAGAGGACGATAAATATGACTTAAGAGTATTCAAGACTATAGACTCTACAAATAAGTTAGCTAAGGTAGCTGCTATTACAGAAGATAAGGAATGGATTGTCATAGCTAGTGAAGAGCAGGAACAAGGAAAAGGTAGAGGACAAAAACATTTTTCTTCTCCTAATGGTAAAGGCGTATATATGAGTATTATTTTAAGACCCTATGTGGAAATAAAAGATAGAAAATTGCTCATGTATCTAAGTGCAGTTGCAGTGATAGAGGCTATTAGAGACATAACAGGAATACAGGCTACAGTGAAATCACCCAATGAGATTATGTACCAAAATAATAAACTAGGAGGTATTCTAAGTGAGGCTATTTTAGAATTAGAAACAGAAAGAATAGAAGCCTTGATAATAGGTATTGGGCTTAATGTGTATGGGACTAAAGAAAACTTTGACAATCAAAGCAATGATATCAATACTTCTATAGGAGAAGTAATAGGTAAGTATTGCAATAGAAGTGAATTAATAGCGAGCATATTAAATTATATGGATAAGTACTATGAAGTATTTAAAGTAACACCAGAGATGATTAGTGAAAACTGGTGCAAATATAAGGAGATGAAAGAATGAGAGAAGAAAACATTAAAAAAAGATTAGATGTAAGAACGATTACTTTATGTAGCTTGTTTGCTGCATTATCAGCTATAGGAGCTTTTATCAGAATTCCAATCCCTATTGTGCCTTTTACATTACAATTTTTCTTTACAGCATTAGCAGGTATATTATTAGGTTCTAAAAAAGGAGCACTATCTCAGCTTATTTATGTATTGGTAGGATTAGCGGGAGTACCTGTATTTACTAAAGGTGGTGGACTACATTATGTATTAGAACCAACTTTCGGTTACTTATTAGGTTTTATAGTAGGAGCTTATGTAATTGGGAAGTGCATGGAAAAGCTTCAAACAATAAGTATTAAGAATATATTTATTTCCTCGATGTTAGGGCTATTGGTAGTTTATATATTTGGAGTTGTGTATATGTACTTTATCTATAATTTCTATATAGGTTCAGAGCTTGGTATATGGGCAGCGATCGTATCAGGAGCTATATCCTGTGCACCAGGGGATATCTTGCTTTGTATCATCACAGCAGTAGTAGGAGCAAATGTAGTACCTGTATTACGTAACAATAGATTTATATAGCATAGGGAGGTAGCAGGATGAATGACCTAAATAAACTTAAAGAAAAAATTTTAGAAGGATATCAGATAACGAAAGAAGAGGCAATAGCTCTTGTAAAGTATAATCAAGAAGACTTAAGTTACTATGCCAATGAGATAAGAGAAAAACTTTGTGGTAACAGTTTTGATATGTGTTCTATCATAAATGGTAAAAGCGGAGCTTGCCCAGAAAATTGTAAGTACTGTGCTCAGTCAGCTCATTATAATACGAACATAGAAACTTACCAAATGATTTCTAAAGAAAAAGCACTAGAAGAAGCTGAAGAAAATAGCCGCGAAGGTGTCCTAAGATATTCTATAGTAACAGCTGGTAGAAAGTTAAGTGCATTAGAGAGAGATGAAGTATGTACATTATATGCTCATGTGAATGAGCATTCAAATATCAAACTCTGTGCTTCTCATGGATTACTAGATTATGAGGATTTAGTTGCCCTTAAAAAAGTGGGAGTTACCAGGTATCATAACAATTTAGAAACTTCTAGGAACTACTTCCCACAAATTTGTACTACACATACTTATGAAGATAAAATAGCTACAATAGAAGCAGCTAAAAAGGCTGGATTAAGTATCTGCAGTGGAGGAATATTTGGACTTGGAGAAAGTATAGAAGAGCGTATAGATATGGCCTATGACTTGTTAGAACTAGGTGTTAACTCTATACCAGTTAATGTATTAGTACCTATTGAGGGTACACCTTTAGGAACAATAGAACCTATTACGGAAGAAGAGGTCCTTAAGACTATAGCGATTTACCGGTTTATACATCCAACAGCAGCTATTAGACTAGCGGGTGGACGTAGCAATTTAAGTGAGGCAGGTAAAAAGGCTTTCTTGGGTGGAGCAAATGCAGCTATTAGTGGAAATATGCTTACAACTTGTGGAAATACCATTAAAGAGGATATGAAATTATTAGAGGAATGTCAATTTGAGGTGAAACCGCTATGAGTAAAGGTTTATTTATAGTTGGAACAGATACGGACGTGGGGAAGACCTATGTAACAGCACTATTAACTAAGAGATTAAGAGAATCAGGTGTCAATGTAGGCTATTACAAAGCTGTTTTAAGTGGTGGATACTATGATGGTGATGAACTTATACCAGGTGATGCCAAAGAGGTACTAGAGACTAGTGGAATAGATGAAAACTATGATGAATGTGTATCTTACATATTAGAAAATCCGGTATCACCCCATTTAGCAGCACAGATAGAGGCCGTTGATATTCAGTTAAGTAAGGTTTTAGAAGACTATCAAAATCTAACTAAGCGATATGAGTATTTATCTGTTGAAGGAAGTGGAGGAATCATATGTCCTATTAAACTAACTGAGACAGAAAGTATTTTATTAGAGGATATTATAAGGTTATTAGATATACCTACTTTAGTAGTAGCAAGGGCAGGACTCGGGACGATTAATCATACAGCTTTAACAATTAATTATCTTAGGCAAAAGGAAATACCCATTCAAGGAATTATTCTTAATGGTTATGATATGGATAATGTAGTTCATAAAAATAATAAAAAAGTTATAGAGAGGCTTACAAATATTAAGGTAATAGCAACTATACCTACAGGTAATTTGCAAGAGGAAATAGATATAGATGTAGATCATTTGATAGAGCTATATAAGTAAAGGAGAAAAGCTATGGATTATGTCAAAAAGGATTTAGAATATATATGGCACCCTTGTTCACAAATGAAAGATTATGAAGCATTTAGTCCAATCGTTATAGAAAAAGGTGAAGGATTATACCTTTATGATATAGAAGGAAATAAGTATGCAGATGCAGTAAGTTCTTGGTGGTGTAACTTATTTGGACATGCTAATCCTAAGATTAATAAGGCTATTAAAAATCAACTAGATAATCTAGAGCATGTCATCTTTGCTAACTTCTCCAATAAACCAGCTATAGAGCTATGTGATAAGCTTCATAAGTTACTACCAGAGGGACTGACTAAATTTTTCTTCACGGATAATGGTTCAGCTGCGGTAGAAGCAGCTTTGAAGATGAGCTTTCAGTATCATGCTCAGATGGGAAAAACTCATAAAAAGAGATTTATGGCTTTAACAGATGCATATCATGGAGAAACTATAGGTGCTTTATCTGTAGGAGATTTGGACTTGTATACAGAGGTATATAAACCACTAATGATAGATGTTACGAGAGTGCAAGGTCCAGATTGTTATAGATGCCCTTATGGATTTAATAGAGAAAGTTGCCAGGCACAGTGTTTTGACAAAGTAGAAGAAGTTTTAGCTGAAGTAGGTGAAGAAGTATCAGCCTTTATTATTGAACCTATTATACAGGCAGCGGCAGGTATGAAGATGTATTCACCTAGCTATCTCAAGAAACTACGCCAGGTGTGTGATACTTATGATATACATCTCATCGCTGATGAAATAGCAGTAGGGTTTGGGCGTACAGGTAAAATGTTTGCTTGTGAACATGCAGGAATTTCTCCAGATATGATGTGTCTATCTAAAGGGCTAACAGGTGGTTATATGCCAATGGCACTAGTTGCTACAACTAAAGATATCTATGATGCTTTTTACTCTGACTATCTAGAAGGAAAAGCTTTTATGCATAGCCATACTTATAGTGGAAATGCGTTGGGATGCTCAGCAGCTTTAGCTGTACTAGATATCTTTGAGAGTGAAGCAATTTTAGAAAAGATGCAAAGAAAAGCAGTTTTATTCCATGAAAAAATACAGAGCGCTTTTAAAGGATATCCTTACGTAGGAGAAATAAGGCAAATGGGATTAATCAACGCTATTGAATTAGTTGAAGATAAAGCAAATAAAAAAAGCTTTGATAAGAGGTTAAGGGTAGGATATGAAATTTATAAAATAGCAGTGTCTAATGGATTAATACTAAGACCATTAGGTGATGTATTGTACTTTAATCCACCTATTAATATTACAGAAGAAGATATGAATTATATGATAGAAGTATGTAAGAAGAGTATGGAAGCTTACTTTAATAAATAGGCTATTACTTAGCTGCATATTATAAAGGAAGATTCTAAGTACAGTATGAGTAATAGACTAAGTTAGATTATAAAAAAATAAAATAAGAATGTATATAAAATAAATAATGAGACATACTAATCTTGTAAAACCAATCCAACGAATGTAGGAGGGAAATTATATGCATAATAGTAACTCGAACATTCCTAATCCAGAGGCTAAAGACGCAACTTTAGTTGGAGCCGATCCGCCAAAAAGTTAGTAATCATCTTAAGTGATGATGGAAAATGGTTTTATTTCAATAAAAGCCTACTCAAGGACATACGTAAGTATGACATTAAGTAGGCTTTTTCCCTATCTAAAGAGTTGTTTAGTTAGCTTCTAGAAATTTGTACTGAGCAGAATAAAGATTATAATAGTAACCATTTTGTTTAAGTAACTCATCATGTGTGCCACATTCAACGATTTTGCCTTTTGAGAGAACAAAGATTTTATCACAATCTCTAATAGTAGAGAGACGATGTGCAATAACGATAGACGTACGACCATGCATGAGTTTTTGAATACCTTTTTGAACAAGTCGTTCAGTTTGTGTATCAATATTGGCAGTTGCTTCATCTAATATAAGTATTTTAGGATCTGAAATAAGTGCTCTAGCAAAAGAGATAAGTTGCCGCTGCCCTTGAGAGAGGCGAGAGCCACGCTCATTAACATTGGTTTCATATTTAGATTCTAGTTTGGAGATGAAGTCATGGGCATTAACTGCCTTGGAGGTATCGATAATTTCCTTATCTGAAGCATCTAATTTACCATAAAGGATATTTTCCTTAATAGAAGAAGAGAAAAGGAAGGAGTCTTGAAGCATAATCCCCATTTGGCTACGAAGACTTTCTGTATAGACATTTTTGATATCTACACCATCTACAAGGACTTTGCCAGTAGTTGGATTATAGAATTTACTAATCAGATTAGTAATAGTTGTTTTGCCAGATCCTGTCTCACCGACTAACGCTACCTTTTCACCAGGATTGATGGTGAAAGAGACATTTTTAAGTGCATGGGTATCGTCATCATCGTAAGAGAAGGTTACATTTTTGAATTCAATTTTTCCTTTAATAGGTGGTAGATCAGAATAAGTATCATCTGTTAACATATCATTGGTGGTATCGAGCACCTCAAATATTCTTTCAGCAGCAGAGAGATTGGTGACAAAGGCATTGTAAAAAGCTGAAAGATTCATGATAGGTTGCCAGAGCATCTCGATATACATAATGAAAGCCATAATAGTACCTATAGAAGCTGAGCCATTCTTATAAAGTACAAATCCAGAGAAAAGAATAATAGATATACCAGCTCCACGGCATAAGTCTACAGTAGGCCAAAAATAATCTTGAAGTTTAACGGCTTTTAAAAAGCTACTGCCATGATTATCAAGGTGACGATTAAACTTGTTTTTGGCATAAAATTCTTTTCCAAAAGCTTGGATAACACGCATACCTGAGAAAGCTTCATGAGTGTATCCGATGAACTCGGAGCGATTCTCACGATACTTGCCCCAAAGCTTGTTAGATTTAACTTCGATGATAAACATAGCTACGAAGAGAACCGGTAAAGCTGTAATACATATAAAAGCAAGAGAAGCATTTAGCGTAAACATCATGACAATAACCATGGTGATTGTAAAGAGGTTAGGGATGAGGTTTACAATACTATTATTAAGTAAGTTTTGAAGTGCATTCACATCACCTACTACTCTAGAGAGTATCTTACCTACTGGTCTACTGTCAAAAAACTTAAAATTAAGTGTTTGTAGGTGTGTAAAAACTTCTTTACGAATATCTATCAAGATAGTATTGGTAATCTTACTCATAGAGTAAATTCTAATTTTAGAAAGAATCATAGAAATAAATGTAATAGTAATGAGACCTAGGCCTATGATTAACAGTCCGGAAGTATCTCCTGAAGCAACAAAGGTATCGATACAAATCTTCATGAGATAAGGCGCTAGAGTGCCCATTCCCATAATGAGAAGAAGAAGTAAGATAATACCTAGTGTTTTCCATTTGTAAGGCTTTACATAGGTAAAGAGCCTTTTTAGTGTCTTTAATTTGGAAGATTTGTAGTTCCTATCATCCATATTAATTCACCTCCTTAATCGTTGCAAATTCCTGAAATTGATCACAATAAATATCGTAGTAGTGGCCTTTTTTAACGAGTAACGAGTAATGATTACCTTGCTCAATAATCTTGCCATCTTTCATATAGAGAATGATATTAGCATCTTTCACACCTGAAATACGATGAGCAATAATAAAGCGAGTAGCCTTACCATTGGTATGCGTAAGGTTTTGAAGTACAGTATATTCGGTCTCCATATCAAGTGCTGAAGTCGCATCATCTAGTATGAGAATAGATGCTTTCTGAAGTAAAGCACGGGCAATAGTTAATCTTTGTTTTTGACCACCGGATAAACCCACTCCTCTTTCACCTATGACAGTATCAAGCCCAAGGTCTAAATCTTCTATAAAATCATAAGCGCAACTGAATTTGGTAGCTTCGATAACTTCTTCTCTAGTGTATTCTTCACCAAAATCCACGTTGTTTTGGATTGTATCAGAGAACAAGAAAGTATCTTGAAAGACGATAGAAAGATGGTTGCGAAGTGTAGAGAGATTCCATTCTTTGATATTTACTCCATCTATGAGGATTTTGCCACTAGTTACTTCATAATATCTACCGATGAGTGCGAGAAGTGTACTCTTACCACAACCTGTAGCACCCATAATAGCCACACTACTACCTGCTGGGATAAAGAGATTGATGTGAGAAAGCACTTCCTCTTCATTGTAAGAAAAGCATACATCTTTAAAGCAAATATCACCTTTTACAACAGTGGGGTTATAACCATCTGAGGGAGAGGTAATCTCTGGCTGTCTATCTAGGAGCTTAAAGATTCTATCCATAGAGGCCTTGTTCTGTGAAAGCATCGTAATAAAAGAACTAATATTACGTACGCACCAAGATAAATCGAGGATATAGCTAGAGAAGGCTACAAGGATACCTATACTTACATAACCTTTGATAGCGAAGCATCCACCAACAACAATAATAGCTACGTTAGAAAGTTGTGTAAGACATTCCACTATGGGTACGAACTGGCTAACTAGTTTAGCTTGGGAGAGATTTAGGTCATAAAGTTCCTGATTAGTATTTAAGAACTTCATAATCTCATGTTTCTCACGAGCAAAAGCTTTTACAAGGCGGATGCCTGATATATTTTGTTGTGTTACAGAGTTGATCTCGGCAGTTTGGTCACTAATCTTAAGATAAACATCCCAGAATTTCTTCTCAAAAAACCAGCCCATAATAGCTACGGGTACTAAGATAAGTAAGCAAATAATAGCTAAAGGCTTACTCAGTGAGAACATAATAGAAGAAGCCATGATAAAGACAATAATCATTTCAATGAGTAGGCGTAAACCGTAGGAAATAGTCTCCCATACGATGTCTACGTCTTCACCAATCCGAGACATAAGTTCTCCTGTATTATTCTTATCAAAAAAACTAAATTCAAAAGTTTGAATCTTACTAAAAATATCTTTTCTAATTTCTTTAGATACCGTGAGAGAAAACTTATCAAAGAGATACTCTTTGATATACCCGAAGGTACATCTGGTGAGAACTAAAGTTAAAAAGAGTCCGAAGAATGGGGTTAAAAGCTTACCACCATCTCCAAGAATAATATCATCTACAAAAACTTTTTGTAGATAAGGAAAAGACGCATCGATACCTAAAGTAATAAACATAGCTACAATAGGTAACAATAAAATTCCCCAATGTTTTAAAATGTATAGCTTAACTAATTTCATAAAAACCTCCTTAAAAATTATCTCTAAGTTAGGACAACTATTTTGACGCGCAAAAAAGAGCATAGCTGGCAGCCATGCTCTCTAAAAGTTAAAAATAGATCCTATCATTTTTATAGCCTGTCAAAGGACATAGCTATAGAATGAATTCACTTAGAGGTAGGACTGATGTGATACATTGTATATTCATTTGTTTGGTTGTTAAATTAGAATTTAAGTTAATCACTGTTCTACCTCCTTTCTTGATTTTTATACTATAGTTAATTATAAAGAGTAATTAATAAAAGTAAACTATAGTAATTGTATTGTAACAATATTAAAATATGAATGAAATATTAGATTATTTTAGAAAATGATTTTCTATAAAGTCAAAGGTAGCTGATAAATCTGTTTCATCAGCTAAAGATTTAAGTCTAGGAACTTCTTTATAGTCAGCTAAATTAATAGCTTTAGGAAGATCAGGATTAAGTCTAAAGAAGTTTTTATGGAGTAATTCGTTGGCATAAAGAGTTTCTAATTGAACAGGATCTTCTAATAAGATAGATAATAAGGGGGACTTAGATTGTTTTAATGGACTTACAGACCATTGAGAAAGACCCCAGTTAGAAGTATTTTGCGTAATCGCAGCTGGATAGTATCCAGTACCAATTGAGAGTATGCGAAAGTCAGGAATTTTATAAGTATTACCTAGGACTGAGCGTACATAGAGCAAAGGTGCTGTTGTTGGGGAGTTGGCAACTACGCCTCCGTCAATGAAGTTATTAACAGAAGGAAAATAAGTGGGGGCAGCTGAGCTATAAAGAGCTACATCGATAACTTTCTCAGTAATGGTAGGGTTGTTAATGAGGTTAGTAAAAAATACAATCTCATAACCCTCTTTTGTATAACCTTTTACATTAAAAGAAGGAATAAAAGTATACTTACCTAGGCTAGACAAAGATAATTGAGGTGGAAATACATCAAGCAATAAATGGCGTAAATGAGTATTACTAAATCTAGGTCTAAATAAACCGTGCCACTCTGGTGTAAAGACATATTTCATATTATTGTAGTTATAAAAATTATCAATAAAAGTAGGTGTTTTGTTATAAGCTAATGCAAGTGCTATGAAAGAACCTGTAGAGGTACCTGCAAACATATCAGTGTGTTTAATAAGCATAGGATAACGGTCAGTAATTCTTTTGAAAAGACGTGTAGATAGGGCGCCGCGTACACCACCGCCATCAAAAGAAATAATTCTAAAAGTAGGCATAACACCCTCACACAATATAAATATCTTTACCATTTTATTCTTAATGGTCTTAAAATATACAAATTTAAAAAAAGTAAGAAATTACAAGTTGACATTTTTACCTTTTTATAGGAAAATATCAAAGGTATGCAAAGATACTACTAAGTAGGATGCTGTTGCAAAAGGGCTAGGAAAGAAGATAGGTATCCTAGAGAAAAAAAGAAAGTAGATGGGCGACTTCACTAACCCATAGACTTTCTTTTTTTTGCAAAAAAATATAAAAGGAGATATAAAATGACTAGAGTATTTAAAGATAAAGCATTCTTAAAAAGTTTATGGGTATTAGCATTACCTATTGCTTTACAAAGTTTTATTACTTCATCACTGAATTTAATTGATAATGTAATGGTTGGAAAACTCGGCGAACAGGCTATAGCCTCAGTAGGGCTAGCCAATCAATTTATATTCATTTTCTCACTCTGTATTATGGGGGTCAATGCAGGAGCTAGCGTATTTATGGCTCAATATTGGGGCAGAAAAGATATGCCAAGTATCAAGAAGGTACTTGGATTAGATATTACAGTAGGATTTGTTGTATCTATGCTATTTGGACTTATTTGTATGTTCACACCAGAAATAGTTATGGAAATACTATCTAAAGATCAAGCTGTGATTAATTTAGGGACTGGCTATCTTCGTATTGTAGGGATAAGTTGTATATTTACTAACTTTACACAGGCTTATTCTTCTGCACTTAGAAGTACAGAGCAAGTAAAAGTACCAATGTATGCTAGTTTAATAGGGGTAATGGTTAATGCAGTACTTAACTGGGTATTTATCTTTGGAAAACTTGGGGCACCTGAGATGGGTGTGTATGGAGCGGCATTAGCAACAACAATAGCTCGTTTAGTAGAGATGTTATTCATTGTAGGCTATGTATATATGAGCAAGAATAAAGTAGCTTCTAGCCTTAAAGAATTATTTAGCTTTGATAAAAGCTTTGTTAAAGTATACTTTAAGACATCATGGTCAGTTATTGCCAATGAGTTAATCTGGTCTGTAGGACTTGCGGCTTACTCTACGGCTTATGCTAGAATAAGTACAAATGCAGTAGCTACTATGCAAATTGCCAATACGCTTAATAATGTATTTACAGTGTTACTAGTAGGAATGGCAGTAGGGACAGCTATTATGATAGGAAATAAGATTGGTGCGGGTGAAGAAGAAGAAGCTAGAAACTGTGCAACAAACACAGGGATTCTTACACCGATGGTCAGCATAGTTGTAGCAGTAGCTATATGGGTATTAGCTCCAGTGGTGCTTAAACCATTTAATGTTACCCAAGAGACGTATCAAGATACTATACAAGTATTAAGAATCATGGCATTATTCTTTCCAATCAAAGCTTTTAACATGGTAATGATTGTAGGTGTATTTAGAGGTGGTGGTGATACCACATACTCTATGCTGGTTCAAGCAGGGACAGTATGGTTATACTCTGTACCGATAGCATTTATAGCGGTAACAGTATTTGCACTACCTGTACAAGCAGTATTTTTCTTAATATCAACAGAGGAATGTGTAAAAATCATTTTTGAACTTACCCGCTTAAAGAGTGGAAAGTGGCTAAAAAATGTTATAGAGGGAGTAGCCTAAGGCTACTCTTTTTTTGTTGTTAGAATATCTAATAACTCAGGGACATAAGATATTATGATAAGAGAAATGGTGGGGGTATAGTGTATGAACGTATACCTAGAAAATGTATTAAGAGGATTTATAGGAAAAGAGAACTACGTAGAACTAAGTGACACGATGAGAAGTGTACCAGAATTCATAATAGTAGATGTTGATAAGGACGATATGCCAGAGCTAGTTGTTTCTTTCCAAAAAAAAAATGATGACTACATAGGGATATTAAAGAGAAGAGAAGGTACTTGGAGAGTTGAAGAAATAAAATTAGATGCTGAAGATGAAAAACAAGCTATTAAAAGTTTGATTAGAAGCATTGAATGTGATAAATTAACACCAGATAGTATTGGAAGTACATTAGATTTTAATATGCTCTTTAATAAGTCGGAGAGTCAATTTATAAGTATGATTGATAATAAAATATACTATGGAAGCATTAAAGAACATGATAGGCAGGAACAACAAATAGTACCAGAGGTGATCGATTTTGCACAAGGGGATGTATTTGGTAAGGGGACACCGGATAGTATTTATCTAGTAGGACATAGACCTAATGAAGGTATTGGCGGATTAGTAGAAGAGATGAAGCTACTAGTAGAGAGTGGACTTACTGGAAGTACTACAGAAGTACAACTTAATTCAGTTAATGGGTATTACCCTAGAATCATTATACAAGACTTTACAGGCGACAGAAAAAGTGAAGTATTGATTACCATTTATACGGGTAGAGTTGGGGAGTATATTCATGCTTATATTTATACATTTGAAAATGACCAACCTAAGCTCATTTTCAATTCGGATTTATTTAATGAAACATCTACAGGTTTTGTTGAGTACTTAGATAATTATAAAGTTAGGATTACTACTAACAGTCCACCTAAGCAATATATGTTAGATGTAAGTGAAAAGAAAGATGAATATATAACTAAAATTTATAATAAAGATGGTACTCTAATACGAAAGGCATTTGGAGAAATTCTAGCACTTTCAAGTCTTAATTCTATCGATTATGATAAAAATGGTATTTATAGTGTAGAGGCCATACAGAGGATAGTTGGGGATGATGTATTAGATACATTAGGATTATTAGACACCTACTTGGTATGGGATAGAGTGGCTGGGAACTTTGCCCCAATTAGTCAGTATGTTAGTATATCAGGTGAAGCGGTTGAACCCCAAAAAGCACCTTAAAAGTAATAGGGGCTAAATAGATATTAAAAATGCTATATAACAGAGGTAGACTGAGGTAATAAATAGGTCTATAGTGTTTATAGCATTTTTTTTGAGAAAATAAATATTGTCTATTTACAAGAATTTATAAAGGCCTGAAAAAGAGGTAACATGGCGGCGGAGTTACCTAACATAATCTCAGGATGCCACTGAACACCTAATACAAAGGGTTTGGTCATAAGCTGAATACCTTCTATAACATTATCTTTGGCATGGGCGGTGGCAGTTACATCTTTGCCTAGGTTATGAATAGCTTGATGGTGGAAGCTGTTTACCTCTAAGGAATTGCCAAAGAGAGTGCCTAGGAGGGATTCTAGCTGAATGTCTATGGTATGTGTAGCTTCGTACCTTCTAGCTTTCTGTATGTGTTTGAGGTGTGTTGTGGGATATTCACTCAAATCTTGATAGACATTACCACCAAGAACTATATTGAGGAGCTGACACCCGCGGCAGATGCCAAGGATGGGTTTATTATGAGATAAAGCAAAGCGGGTAAGTGTCATTTCATATTGATCAACTCTAGAGTAGACTTCACCTAAGTGGCTAGAAGGCTCTTCGCCATAGAGAAGGGGATTAATATCATCTCCACCAGGAAGTAAAATGCCATCACAAAGAAGAAGCTGACTTAGGATATCTTCATTGGATTCGAGGGAAGGGAGTAGTAAGGGAATACCACCAGATTTAGAAATAGCTAAACTAAAATCTTCATTACAGTAAGAAATTTCTTTGCCACCAGAGGGGCTAGAACCTATAAACATAAGATGGATCGGAATACCAATAATAGGTTTCAATAGATAGGCCTCCTTAAAACAGTATATAAATTATTATATAGATAAAGAGAAGAAATATGTGATAAAAGTAATAAATAGACAAACAAAAACAGCCTAGGGTTTTCCTAGACTGTTTTTGTGAGGTAATTATAAAAAGGAAATTTTATTTTCCGAAGTAAGCTTTTTTGTAGAGTTCATGTAACTCATGTACTCTTGGTAAACGTGGGTTAGCTGTTGTACATTGATCTTCGAATGCTTTGTATGATAAGTCTTCAAGTGCATCAAGATATACTTTTTCATCAATACCCATTTCTTTGATTGTAAGAGGTATGTTAAGTTCTTTCATTAATTCTCTAACTGCTTTAGCAAGTGATTTAACACCTTCTTCAGGAGTAGAAGCTGGAAGACCTAATACTTTAGCAATCTCAGTATATTTTTCTGGAGCAATGAATTTCTCATATTTAGGGAAGATAGCAAACTTAGTTGGAGTTGTAACTCCGTTGTACTCGATTACGTGTGGTAATAATACTGCATTTGCACGACCATGAGTGATATGGAATTCACCACCTAATTTGTGAGCGAGTGAGTGATTTACCCCAAGGAATGCATTTGTAAATGCCATACCTGCGATACATGATGCATTGTGCATTTTCTCACGAGCTACTGGATCATTACCACCGAATTTGTATGAACGTGGTAAGTAATCAAATACTAATTGAATAGCTTTAATTGCAAGAGCGTCTGTATAGTCAGAAGCTAATACTGATACGTAAGCTTCGATTGCGTGTGTTAATACGTCAAGACCTGTGTCAGCTGTTGCTGATGGTGGAACTGTCATAACGAAGTTTGGATCGATGATTGCTACATCTGGTGTTAATTCGTAGTCAGCAAGTGGGTATTTCATGTTCTTGCTCTTATCTGAGATAACTGCGAATGATGTTACTTCAGAACCTGTACCTGATGTAGTTGGGATAGCAACGAATTTAGATTTACCACCCATTTTAGGGAACTTGTAAACACGTTTTCTAATGTCAGCGAATTTTTGTGACATACCAACGAAGTCAGCTTCTGGGTTTTCGTAGAATAACCACATAGCTTTACCAGCATCCATAGCAGAACCACCACCAAGAGAGATGATTACGTCTGGTTTGAATGATCTCATTACATCAGCACCTTTACGTACTGTTTCAAGGTCTGGATCTGGTTCAACATCACTAAAGATTTCAACTGCTATTTTGTTAGGATTCTTGCTTAATTGGTAAGTTACTTTTTCAACATATCCTAATTGAACCATCATTGGGTCAGTTACGATTAATGCACGAGAAATGTCAGGCATTTTTGCTAAGTATTGAACTGAACCTGGCTCGAAGTAGATTTTTTGTGGGATTTTAAACCATTGCATATTCACTTGTCTCTTCGCCACCCTTTTTTTATTAATTAAGTTTAATGCTGTTACGTTAGATGTAGTAGAGTTACGTCCGTATGAACCACATCCAAGTGTAAGAGATGGCATATTTGTATTGTAAATATCACCGATAGCACCGTGTGTAGATGGTGAGTTAACGATAATACGACCTGTTTTAAGTCTTTGACCAAACTCTTTGATGATTTCTTCATTAGTTGAGTGAACAACTGATGAGTGACCAAGACCACCAAGTTCAACCATGATTTCTGCTTTAGTGATACCATCATTAGCATCTTTAGCTTTTACGATAGCAAGTACTGGAGAAAGTTTTTCTCTTGAAAGAGGATACTCTGCACCTACACCTTCAATTTCACAGCAAAGAATTTTTGTTTCTTTTGGTATAGTAACACCAGCCATTGCAGCGATTTCATATGGGTATTTACCAACGATTTCTGCATTAACCATTTGTTTTTCTGGATTGATAACAACTGGCTCAATTTTTTTAATTTCTTCTTTAGTAGCGAAGTAGCAACCATGTTTTTTCATGTATGCAACTGCTTTATCATATATAGGAGCTTCAATAATAGCTGCTTGCTCAGAAGCACAAATCATACCATTATCAAATGATTTTGAAAGAATAAGGTCTGTAATTGCTTGCTCTACGTTAGCTGTTTTTTCGATGAAACATGGTACGTTACCAGGTCCAACGCCAAGTGCTGGCTTACCAGCTGAGTAAG
This sequence comes from Cellulosilyticaceae bacterium, assembly GCA_036655715.1. Taxonomy (GTDB): domain Bacteria; phylum Bacillota; class Clostridia; order Lachnospirales; family Cellulosilyticaceae; genus JAVVPO01. The sequence goes on from JAVVPO010000030.1 coordinate 22,606, forward strand.
CTGAACGAACCATTGCTGATCCACCAGTTGCAAGAATCATAGCTACACCAGGGTTATTCATAAGAGCTGATGTTGCTTCAAGTGATGGCTCTTCAATCCACTGGATACAGTTCTCTGGTGCACCAGCTTTGATAGCTGCATCTCTAAGGATAGTAGCTGCTTCAGTAGAACATTTTTGAGCTGATGGATGGAATCCAAAGATGATTGGGTTACGAGTTTTGATAGAAATGATAGCTTTGAACATTGTAGTTGAAGTTGGGTTTGTTACAGGTGTAACTCCAGCTACAACGCCAACTGGTTCTGCAATTTCCATATATCCTTCAGTTTCATTATCTTCGATAATACCAACTGTTTTATCGTATTTAATGCTGTGGTAGATGTATTCAGTAGCGAAGATGTTTTTTGTAACTTTATCTTCAAAGATACCACGGCCAGTTTCTTCAATTGCCATTCTAGCAAGTTTCATTTGGTTTGATAAACCTGCAAGTGCCATTGCTTTTGTAATCTCATCAATTTGTACTTGGTCAAGTTCCATGAACTCATCAAGTGCAACCTTTGCTTTTAATACTAATTCATTAACCACTACTGTAGCATCTACTGCAGGAGTTTCAATTTTATTTTTTTTATCAGCCATCATAAATCCTCCTTAAGATAATAAACCTATTTTATTATTTATATAAATATATTGTGTCTAAAAGATAGTTTTTTTAAGTGCATTTATTGTTAGTTTTTTAACAATAAATTTTAAATAAAAATTGCAAATGTAAGTTTGCAATACTTAGTAAGTACTTTTAAATCGTTTTTTGTTTTCTTATGACTTAATAGTATCATATTGATAAAAAAGTGTCAAACAAATAATGTTAAAAAAATAACGTTTAAATATTCAAAATTTTATAGTGGTATAAAAAGTGTAGTATAAATATAAATAAAAGTTAGACTTAATAATAAAATTAATAATATATAATAATTATTCAAGTGATTGATTTAGAATATATGTAGATTATTTGTTTAGAGATAGTGATGAATATAGATAAATTAAATAAAAATAAAGTGATAGAAGAGATAGGATAAATAGATATGAAGAGAAAATATAACGGATTTAAGACAAAAAAAATAACCTAGGTTTCGGGGGAGGAAACCCAGGTTGAGGGGGGATTTAGCGATGTACCTCACACTTGGTACAATGGTATTATTGCCCACAAAAAGGATGGATATACATTGTTTGATAAAAAACTTTAGAGAGAAATTTAGAAAGAGGGGTAGTTCCCCTTAAAAGCTGACTAAAATATAACCTCAAATAATGGATTAAGCTTTTGTAATTACAATAATAAGCTAGTATATAAGGAAAAGAGAGCGTCATATAAATAATAGTTGAAGTAATATAGTCTAAATGATATAATTTTTTTAGGAAAACGTTTGGATTAAGGAAAAGAATATTTGGGTAAATAAAGGGTGGGACTATGAAAAAATGTAAGGGATGTATAATAGCAGTTGTAGATGGACAAGGTGGGGGTGTTGGTAAATATATTATCGAGAAGCTTCGTAAAGAGCTAGGAGATAATATAGAGGTCAGAGCACTTGGAACCAATGCAGCGGCTACTCAAAATATGATTAAAGCAGGAGCAAGTGTAGGTGCTACAGGAGAAGCTGCTATAGTATATAATATGCCCAGAGTAGATATTATTATGGGGGTAGTTGGGATTATTATGAAAAATTCTATGCTGGGAGAAGTAACAGCTAATATGGTTAATGCCGTAGGGGATAGTGATGCACTAAAAGTGTTAGTTCCTACAAGTAGGTGTCATATAGCTATTACAGGAACATCGAAGAGAACTTTGCAAGAACATGTTGAAGAAGCTGTTGAGATTGTAAAACAACATATGAAAGATAATAGAGAGTATATGAGTTAGGTTTTGAAAAAGTGTTAGAGTAGTAGAAGCTACATAGGTATAGGATTTGTTATTTATATAGAAGAAAAGTAGATGAAAAAGTAAAATATATAAAAGTAAATACATAAAGATAGAATTAAATAAATAGATAATGAATAGACCTTGATTTTTGACATACAATATTCTATAATAGAAATAAATTAAAATATTATGTAAGTGATGAGGAAAGAATAGTTTTAGAGATGTTTTTCAGAGAGTTAGTGGGTGGTGAGAACTAACAGACGGACTAAGACGATCCACTTTCGGAGCTACTGGTGATGAATCAGAGGGAGCTGCCCTTTATAGCAGTATGAGACTAGTGTTAGCTAGTGAATTAAAGGTGGTACCACGAGATATAATCGTCCTTTTATCTATATATATATGGATAAAAGGGCGTTTTTTATTACAAAGTATTTTATCAAAATAATGAGGTGAAGAACATGTTAGATATTAAAGTATTACGTAGTGATTTAGAAGGTGTAACAGCTGCTCTTAACAAAAGAAGTGGAACTTACAATTTAGATGAATTTTCAGCATTAGACACAAGAAGACGAGAATTATTAGCAGAAGTAGAAGTTCTTAAGAATAAGCAAAATGTAGTATCAAAGCAAGTACCAGTAATGAAAAAAGAAGGTAAAGATGTTACTGAAGTTTTAGCAGAAATGAAAACTTTATCTGATGAAATCAAAGAATTAGATGTAGAAGTAAGAGAAGTAGATGAAAAACTTCAAACTATCCTTCTTACATTACCAAACATCCCAAATCCACAAGTACCAGTAGGGGCAACAGAGGAGGATAACTTTGAACTTCGTAAATGGGGAGAAGTACCAACATTTGATTTTGAAGTAAAAGCTCACTGGGATCTTGGAGAAAATCTTGATATCCTTGATTTTGAAAAAGCAGGAAAAGTAACAGGTTCAAGATTTGTATTCTACAAAGGACTTGGAGCTAGACTTGAGCGTGCACTTATCAACTTCATGCTTAACATGCACGTTGATAACCATGGATACACAGAAGTAATGCCTCCATACATGGTAAATAGAGCAAGTATGACCGGTACAGGGCAACTTCCAAAATTCGAAGAAGATGCTTTCAAAGTACAAGGAACTGATTATTTCTTAATACCAACAGCAGAAGTACCGGTAACAAATATGTATAGAGATCAAATCCTTACAGGAGATGAATTAACTATCAAGCATTGTGCTTACTCAGCATGTTTTAGAGCAGAAGCTGGTTCAGCTGGTCGTGATACAAGAGGTATCATCCGTCAGCACCAATTCAACAAAGTTGAGTTAGTTAAATTTGCAAAACCAGAAAACTCATATGAAGAGCTTGAAAAATTAACAAATGATGCAGAGGCTATTTTGAAGGCTTTAGGATTATCATATAGAGTTGTTAGACTTTGTACAGGAGACTTAGGATTTAGTTCAGCTATGACATATGATATCGAAGTTTGGATGCCAAGCTACGGTAGATATGTAGAGATTTCAAGCTGTTCTAACTTTGAAGATTTCCAAGCTAGACGTGCGAATATCAAATACAAAAATGATATTAAGGATAAAGCTCAATTTATTCATACACTTAATGGAAGTGGTCTAGCAGTAGGTCGTACAACTGCGACAATTCTTGAGACGTTCCAACAAGCGGATGGATCTGTAATTATTCCAGAGGTTCTTCGTCCATATATGGGTGGAATGGAAAAGATTGAGAAGAAGTAGGTAGGTAAGAGGAAAAAGGGAGTGGCCTGAGGACAATGTCATTAAGTTAAGACATTGCTAAGGAACTACCTCTAAATAATCAAGTACTAA
>JAVVPO010000031.1:0-25712 GCA_036655715.1 Cellulosilyticaceae bacterium
TTCTATTTGTTAATGAACTCAAAGTAAACTGCCTGACCTGAGTATAAATCAATACCCACAGCAAACATACGACTAGCTGTTTCAAAGTTTAAGATAGATACAGCTGAAGAACTTGCCTTACCATTAACTTCTAAGAAAGTGATTTCTTCGCCAGCTGGTACAAGTTCAAAGTCACTAAGGAAGTTAGTTGCTTTGGCTACAAGGTCAGTTTCTGAAAAGGCTTGAGGTTTAGCATCTTGCGCAGGAGCTAGATTAATAATAAGACCTGTAATATCAGAGTTATCTGGTGTAAGAATACCGCCATAACCTACTAAAGTACCCTCAGTAGCATCTTTTTCATTATAACTAGCTTGGAAGACATTAGCATGGTGCACTTCAACTTTTGGATCTTCTGGTGATCCAATAAATCTTTTTAATGCGCTATATTCGTAAGGCATATCAGTTGATACTTCAGTTTGGAAGTAAGTAGCTACATTGTCTGTAATAATAGTATTCATTTGATCGATGATAGCTTGATCCGTAATATCTTCTGTTTTTGCTTGCCCCATAGAGCAGCCCATAAGAGAAAGACTAAGTGATAAAATTAAAGAAATTTTAAGCAATTTTTTCATTGAATAATACACTCCTATTTGTAAATTAATATAATATGTTTTTTAAATTATACTATAATATTATAAAGACAAGATGTAAAGGGATAAATGAAAGTAGAGCATAGCTGGCTAGAAATAAAAGATAATTTATAGAAGGAATATGATATACTTAAGAAGAAAATTTTAGGTAAATAGGAGGAAGTAAGATGTATTTAGTAAAGACCATTAGAAGTCATGAAGATGATTTTAATGCAGGAATCCTAGAGGTTAACCAATATGCTTGGGGATGTGAATGCAGACCCAAAACTTATGCAAGATTAGTTTATGTAGAAAACAAAGGGTTTGAATTAAAGATGTGGTGTTATGAATCAAATCCTAGAGCCATATATCATAATCCAAACGATAAAGTACATACAGATAGCTGCATGGAAGCTTTTATTAATTTCTATCCTGAGATGGAAGATAAGGGGTATGTGAGCTATGAAATGAATGCGAATGGAGCCTCTCACCATTCTTTTGGAACAGGTAGGGGAACGAGAGATTATGTATTAAACTTAGGGTTTGCTCATCCAACTGTAGAAATTACAAAGTGCGTGATAGATGGGGAAGAAGTGTGGGAAGCAAAAACATTTATTACCCTAGAACATATCAAAGAATTATATGGTAAAGCAGAGTTCAAAAAAGGTGATAAATTAAGAGCTAACTTCTACAAATGTGGAGACGATACAGAAATCCCTCATTATGGCTCATGGCACCCAGTTAGTGCACCAGCGCCAGATTTCCACAGACCAGAATGTTTTGGAGAACTCATAATAGATTAAACAAGAAAAAAGTCCTAGAAACTAGGACTTTTTTCTTGTTTGCTTGGTGAATTCCTCACGTTTTTTACTGATACGTAAAGCACCTATAAAAAGATAAATAAGAATAATAATCCAAGTCATATAACCTAGTATAAGTTGAATAAATGGCCCAACTAATAGTAAAGCACCTGTCGTCATATAATAGGGAGCCACGATAGGAATCATAGCTTCTTGCTGTGCTGGGGTAAGCATATAGATACCAGGTATCATCTTGGTACGCTTATGTGTACGAATTAAACAGCCTCTTACAATATAAACAAGGCCTATAACCATAAAAAGGATAGTCCAAATGAAATCCATAATAATCTCCTGACATGTGTAGTGTTGTTCTTTGTGTGTCTATAATATATAATTATATACTATATTAGGAAGTTATGAAAGGAATGAGTAGAGATGAATAAAAAGAGCAATATGCATTTATATATAGGACTTATATTAGTATTAATAGGTACTGTATTTTTCTTAGATTTAAATAATATTTTACCACCGAATTATGCCACTCAGGTTTTTAATATCATAGCAGGGATTAGTATACTCGTGATTTATTTCAAAAATAAAAAGTTATATACCCTTATGTTTGCATCTTTTTTACTGTTAAATGGATTACTTTTAACAGTAGAGCCTATGTTACCAGGGTATAATGGTATATCAGCAGGGTTATTGATACCAGGATTTATGTTGATTATAGCCTACATTGCGAGAAAAGATATAGTTTATTTAATACCAGGAGCCGTGATGGCCAGTCTGGGGAGTTATATTTTACTGATTACAGTAGGTGTAATCAGTGGTTTTTCTTCTGTGACAGGGATGTTCTTTGTTTTTTGTGGTCTGAGCTTTTTGATAATATTTCTATGTGAAAGAAGAGGATGGGCAGGACTTACAGGACTTATACTCGTTGGAACAGGGGGACTTATCGCGCTACTAGGAGTAGGTGCATTAACAAGGCATTTGATATTTAACATCATAGCATTAGGTGCGATATTGTTTGGTGCTATCCTAATGATTAAAGGACTCATTAAAAATAAGGACGATGAGAGAAAAGGGGAATAGATATGCCAGTGGGGAGAGTAGAGCAGGTAGATGGGGATTTAGTAACAGTATCGATAGAAAGGCAGGATATGTGCGGAGAGTGCCATGCGTGTGAAGTTGTAGGAGAAATAAAAAAATGTACGATTAAGTGCCATAACTTATGTAAAGGTAAAAGTGGAGAATTGGTAGAGATAGAGTTAGAAAATACTCTTTTTTTAAAGGCCACAGCACTTATGTATGGGATACCTCTTATCGGACTGTTAGTAGGTCTGGGTGTAGGTTTTCTCATGCCTAGTCATATGGGAGAACAAACAAGAGAAGTGATGATGGCGGCATTGGGACTACTTGGTATGGGTAGTGGTCTCATGTGGATTAGAAAAAAAGATAAGCATAAAAAATACGATAAGTTATTACCAAAAGCAGTTAAAGTTGTTAGTAAATAGAACCATTTTACAAGTAAAATAATAGTATATAGAGAATAGAAAATAGCACCTTATAGAGGTGCTATTTTTTCTTCAGGATTAATTGGAAGTGCGTCAAACACAGGTAGTTCATTCATGAAGGCCTTAGTTGCGGAACGTAGAGAGTTATTTGGTGATTTTTTTGCAGCAGTAACAGTAGGTGGTCGTTCTGATGAAACGGGTAATTCACCATCAGAGGTTAAACCTGGCATAGTCTCGGGTAATGTAAAAGTCTTACCGTAAGGTGATGGCGGTGGGGACTCTGAAATCGGAGTGGGCTCCGGTCTAGTTGAGGGTATATGATTATGAGATAGAGACAGAGAAAGGCCATCAAGAAGTAAATCTAGTTCTGTATTGGGTGATAGATCCGGATGGATATCTTCTGTGTCTATAGATGAGACAATAGCTAATCTGACACGGTTAAAAACAGAGGCATAAAGGCTGCTAGCATAGAGCGAGTTAGATTTAGTACTGTAGTAGGTATAGTTATAGAGATTATCTTGTAAGGAAGATTTAACTGGTGAGCTAAATGACCTACCCTCGTCAATAGAAAGCAAAGTGTAGAGTATGTCATTATCTAAATAAGTAACCCATAGGTGACCTAAATAACCTAAAATGCAAGGGCTGCCTAGTTGAGCTGAAACATGTAGGGGCAAAGGTCTAACTGTCTGGGAGTTCATATAAGTAAGCTGCGCATTGCCATAGACATCTTGTGTATAAGTTATGTGGTAGATACCATTTATAAAACAGACATCAAAAGAAGTAATAGGGAACTCACAAGTAACAAGAGAATAGGTAGCAGCTGATGAACCTGGGTAAGTGATACAGTTAAGGTAGTAGCTACCTTCATTAAAGGTTGTAAAGAAGATGTCAATTTGGTTATCGTGGCATATAGATTTAAGTGGAAGAATAGGATTAAAGCTAGTAATTAAGTGGTCAATAGCAGATGAATTTTGCTGGGGTAACTGATGAACAAGAGAGTAAGTTTGCGTGTTAGGTCTAAGCGCAGTATAAAATAGATGCAATTGATTATTTAGTTCATAAGTTATGAGATTTGAAAATTTATAAATGTCTTTACTATCTTCAAGAAGTAAATTAGAAGTATTGTTACCTTCTAACAAGATGTAATGAATAAGTTGATTTTTAGCATTCTGAGCGATAACATGTAATTTTTCTTGGGCATCCAAAGTAGCAGTATAACGATTAGAAGAAAAAGACTGAATTTGAAAAGGTCTTGAAAAACCTGTAGAGCTATAAAGCTGATAAAATAAACCTTGTTTAGCTTTCTGATCTACGATAATAAAATAGTTTTTAGAACTTAATAAAAAAGGCATAGTGCCTCCCTCCTTAGTGTTAACAAAAGTACCTATACTATATGATATTTAAAAGAAAAATAATTTATACATAAATGTCACCAATCAACTAGTTTTTCCATATTATAGTATTGAAAACGACATTTTATGATGCACCATGATCAATCATTATAGGAGGTTTTAATTTATGAGTAAATGTTGTGGTAACAATGAAACTAAGTATTTTCAAACTGCTAACAATGCAGGAATTTGCGATATATGTCATCCATGCGAAGTATCAAAACAAGTAAAAGCGGGTTTATGTCCACCACTAGGTGAGCCTAAATTACTCACTTTAATGGCACCAGTAGTATTCGATGAAGTCGGATTAAATTTATGCCGTGTTATTTCTGCAGATCAATTATCAAATGTATGTGAAAATCCAACATCAAGAACAACTGATATTTTATTTGATGGTTTAACAGCTGAGGACCTTGAGAATTCAGAGCACCTTCAATTACAAGTTGTTGACGTAGACTTTAATTTTGTATGTCCAAAGAGCTGTAGATATTCAGAAATGAGACCTGCAAAAAATACTCCAAACTTAACTCGCGTAATCTTAAGAGATATTGACGTAACACTAGCTGTAAAAGTATTAGATCCTAATTGTAGAGTTTGTAAAGAAGGCATGATGACACTTAGATATTTACCAAGTGAAAACTGCCCAGGATACGATGAAGATACCAACCCAAGTAATGTAGCATTTGATTTATATACACCTTATGGAGTAGCTTTTGCTCCAGAGAACCCAGCTGGATGTAACAAGCTTGTACCAACTATTAATTGTCTTGGATATGTATCCAATCAACATTGTCAAAACTGTGAGTGTGATGATAGATTTGGTCAACCAATGTTTAGAGAATTTGAAGCTAACAATGGTTTACAACAAGGTATTTCAGCTCAAGGTCTAGCAAAAGTTATTGCATCTGACGAAGAATGTTTTGCAATCGGTCTTACACTTTACTTTAAAGTGGTATACTTTGTACAATACAAAGTTAAACATGAAGGTATCTGTGTACCTCCCAAAATTTCAGCAGTTGGCAATACAGAATCAAGTAGCTGTATAGAATTCTGCCATGGTGATTTATTAGAGCAAACAATCAAACCTTTAAATACTTGCGTAGAGCCAAAGACACTTAAAGATAATTGCGGATGTTCACTTTCTAGCGTATTAGGCCTTAATAACAACTGCAAATGTAAATGCTAATAAAAAGTAGACGGTATAGCCCAAAGGCTATACCGTCTTTCTTTTTATATTTTTTGTCTGTTTTTTCTAAGGAGTAAAGGGATGAGTGCAGAAAGGATAATAGCGCCTGCAATAACCCCTGTGAGCTGAAAGGCAACTAAAGCATATTCAAGAGCTTTGTTATACTCAGCAAAAAGTAAAGAGTACATAGTGCGATAAAGTCCAACACCAGGCACGAGAGGGATGATACCTACAATAAGAAAAACAGTAACAGGAGCCCTACGCTTTTTAGCTAAGAAATAAGACATTTGAGCCACTGCTAAGGCAGCTACAAAGGTAGATAAGACATCAGAATAATTAAGGTCAACCCCTATAATATAAATCCCCCATCCTATAGCACCTACTAAAGCACAAATGAGAAGATGTCTTTTCTGAACATTGAAAAGTATGGAAAAGCATAGCGTAGCCACAAAGGCGCTAGCCACATTTAAAATTAAGTGAGCCATTAAAAAATACCTCCTAAGAATAAGCCGATACTCATAGAAACACCTACACCAGCCGCAATGGCAACAGCGATAAATAAGGCTTCTACACCTCTAGACATACCAGAGAGGAGTTCATCACCAATCGTATCACGGACAGCATTAGTAAAGGCAACTCCAGGGACTAGTGGCATAACACCGCCAATAACGATAGATTCTATATTCACTTTATCAGCAAATATAAAGGAGGAAACCACTACAACGGCGCCGATAAACATGGCGGATAAGAATAAGATAAAATAGCTAATAATTTCTTTTTTACGTAACCTAATTTGTAAAAGAGCTACGGTAATACCCGTAAAAAGAGCAATGACAAATTCTAAAAGATGTGCGCCAAACATAAGTGAAAATGAAGCAGCAGCAATACCCGTTGTAAGGACTATAGTCTTGTCCAAATAAGCTGGAGTCTGATCAATCTCATCTAAGCGTCTGATAGCATCACCTAAATCAAGGCTGCCGCAGACATAATCTCTAGAAAGCTGGTTGATATATTCGATTTTATCAAGCCGAGTTGAGCGATTTTTAACACGGCAGACTGTGGTACAAAGGGGAATAGTATCACTCCCTATGGTAGTCGTAATACCTGTTGGCGTGACAAAAGTATCTACTTTTGTAAAGTGGTGAGAAGATAAGAGTCTAACGATGGTATCTTCAACACGGTATGTCTCAGCACCACTTTTGAGCATGATTTCACCGACTCTAACAGCAAAGGTAAGAATATCTTCATGATTATAATTAGTTTTCATTATTGCACCTATATGTTGATTTTTAAGATAAGTATACAATGGGATATACCTGGTGTAAAGAATGTAGAAAAATAAGGACTAGAATAAAAATATAGATTGATATTAAAAGCTTGTAAAATAAATAAGAGTAGTGTTAATATTGTAATAAGTTTTGTAAAATCTAATTATTCAAAAAAGTAAGGGGGACTAGAATGAAAAAATTAATGCTTGGCAACGAAGCTATTGCAAGAGGGATTTATGAAGCAGGCGTAACAGTAGCTACGGCTTATCCTGGGACACCTAGTACAGAGATTACGGAATATATAGCAAAGTATGATGAAATCTATGCAGAATGGTCGCCAAATGAAAAGGTAGCCATGGAAGTGGCTATAGGAAGTGCGATAGGAGGGGCTAGATCTGTAGTTTCTATGAAGCATGTAGGATTAAATGTAGCAGCAGATCCGCTCTTTACAGTAGCGTATACAGGGATAAATGGAGGGCTTGTTGTATTTGTAGCAGATGATCCAGGGATGCACAGTTCGCAAAATGAGCAAGATACAAGAATGATTGCTAGGGCAGCCAATGTGCCGTTAATAGAACCATCAGATAGTACAGAGTGCAAAATATTTGTAAAGAAAGCTATGGAAATTAGTGAAAACTATGATACCCCTGTTATCATTAGGCTAACAACAAGAGTATCTCATTCACAAAGTATCGTAGAGATTGGTGAAAGAGAAGTTGTGGCATTAAAGCCATATGAAAAAAATATTAAAAAATACGTTATGACACCTGCTAATGCCAAAGCAAGGCATATCATTGTAGAAGAACGCATGAATAGGCTAGAGCAAGATATTAAAGAACTTGGGCTCTATAAAGAAGAAAACAATGGTAGCAAGATAGGTATTATTACAAGTGGTATAGGGTATCAGTATGTAAAAGAAAGTGGTATAGAAGCCAATATTCTTAAATTAGATATGATTAATCCTTTGCCAAAAGAAATTATAAAAGAGTTTGTAAAAGGGTTAGATAAAGTATACATAGTAGAAGAGCTAGAGCCTGTGATAGAAGAACAAGTAAGAGCAATGGGCATTATGGTTATAGGTAAAGAATTATTTGGCAGACAAGGTGAAATAACATCTAGGCAGATTAGAGAAGTCATAAATGGCATATCAGAAGAAGTAGCTAGGGCTAAAGCGTTACCTATTAGACCACCTGTGCTTTGTCCTGGATGTCCACATAGAGGAATTTATACAGTACTTAAAAAATTAAAACTAACTGTCATGGGAGATATCGGATGCTATACATTAGGTTCATCCGCACCTCATAGCGCTATGGATACTTGTATCTGTATGGGAGCTAGTATTGGGATGACTCATGGCATCGACAAAGCTAGAGGAGCAGAGTTTGCCGAAAATACAGTAGGAATTATTGGAGACTCTACTTTCATGCACTCAGGGATTACAGGACTAATGAACATAGTGTATAATAAAGGTCTATCTACAATTATTATTGCAGATAACTCTACAACAGGTATGACAGGTCACCAAGATCATCCAGCTACAGGTAAAACCCTAAAAGGTGAGAGTGCTACAGAGATAGATATACCTACTTTGTGCAGAGCAGTAGGGGTGAAGCATGTTGTAGTAGTAGATGCATATGATATGCAAAAGATAGAATCTAGTATTAAAGAAGAAATAATTAAAAATGAACCTTCCGTTATCATTACCAAAGCACCTTGTAAGTTACTGAACAAAGAAAAATTGGATACTTATAGCGTATGTGAAGAGGTGTGCAACAACTGTGGGTTATGCAGTAGGCTTGGATGCCCTGCTATCCAAAAAGGGGAGCATTATACCATGATTAATGATGCACTTTGTGCGGGGTGCGGCTTATGTCAATCCATGTGCAAAAAAGGCGCGATTGGTAAGGGGGATAAATAAGATGAATAAGAATATATTAATTGTGGGTGTAGGTGGACAAGGAACCCTTCTGACTGGCAGAATAATAGGGAATTATGCTATGAGCAAAGGGCAAGATGTGAAGATGTCAGAAGTCCATGGCATGGCACAACGCGGAGGTAGCGTTGTGATGCAAGTGAAGTATGGAGAGAAAGTCTACTCACCACTTATAGAAGTAGGAGAAGCAGATGTTATATTTGCTTTTGAAAAGTTAGAAGCACTCAGATATAGTCACTATCTTAAAAAAGAGGGTATCATCATTGCGAATACCCAAAGAATAGATCCTATGCCTGTTGTAATGGGTATAGATACTTACCCAGAAGATGTAGAAAGCCAAATTAAAAAAAATTGTAAAGAGGCTTGTTTGATAGATGCACTATCTATAGCTAAGGAAATAGGTAATGTAAAAGTTGTTAATATGATTATGATTGGTGCATATGCAGCCTATGTAGAAGATACAATAGAAGAATGGGAAGCTATTATAGAACTTACCGTGCCAAAACATACCATTACGATGAATAAAGAAGCTTTAAGAAAAGGTTATAGAGCTTATCAAGATAGATAATATAGAAAGAGGTAGAAAATATGTATTCATATGAAGATATTTATGAAGTAGACCAAGAAATTGCAAATCTTATTACAGCAGAAACCAAAAGACAACGCAATAAGATAGAACTTATTGCATCAGAAAACTTTGTAAGTCCTGCGGTAATGTCTGCAATGGGAAGTACACTGACTAACAAATATGCAGAAGGTTACCCAGGCAAACGCTATTATGGCGGATGTGAAGTGGTGGATCAAATAGAAGATTTAGCAAGAGAAAGAGCAAAAAAGTTATTTGGCGCAGACCATGCCAATGTACAACCTAACTCAGGTTCACAAGCTAACCAAGCAGTATTTTTTGCGGTACTTAAACCAGGAGATACGGTGATGGGGATGGACCTTAGTCACGGAGGCCATTTAACCCATGGAAGTCCTGTAAATATCTCAGGTAAACACTATAATATCGTATCTTATGGTGTAGAGGAAGACACACAAATCATTAATTATGACAAAGTAAGAGAGATAGCAAAAGAACATAAGCCAAAGATGATTATAGCGGGGGCGAGTGCCTATGCTAGAGAAATAGACTTTGAAAAATTTAGAGAAATTGCAGATGAAGTAGGCGCGTATCTGATGGTTGATATGGCTCATATTGCTGGACTTGTAGCAACGGGATTACATTCAAACCCAGTACCTTTTGCAGACTTCGTGACAACCACCACACACAAAACTCTTAGAGGACCAAGAGGTGGAATGATTCTTTGTAAAGAAGAATATGCAAAACTTATAGATAAGGCTATCTTCCCAGGTATTCAAGGAGGCCCGCTTATCCACGTGATTGCTGCAAAAGCAGTAAGCTTTAAAGAAGCTTTGCAAGATGACTTCAAGGGTTATCAAGAGCAAGTACTTAAAAATGCTAAAGCACTTAGCAAAGCACTTATAGATAGAGGGATGACAGTAGTATCAGGTGGGACAGATAACCATTTGCTGAATGTAGACCTTAGAAATATGAGTGTAACAGGTAAAGATGCAGAGCATAAATTAGATGAAATTGGTATTACCTGTAACAAAAATACTATACCATTTGATCCAGAAAGTCCATTTGTAACAAGTGGTATAAGACTTGGGACACCTGCTGTAACAACTCGTGGGATGAAAGAAGAAGATATGGAAGAGATAGGAGAAATTATCTATCTTACACTCAAAGACTTTGAAGGAAATAAAGAAAATTGTATTCAAAAAGTACAAAACTTATTAGCTAAATATCCATTGTATAAATAAAAAAGATGTAGTACAAGGCTTTACTTATAACTCCTAAAAGGAGGGTGAGTAAAGCCTCTTTTTGGTATTTTTCATAGTCAAGCATCATAAGAATTATAGAGAGGAAAAGAAATATATCGATATAAATTCGGAAAATTTTATACATAAAATAACTGATTATATGTATAAAGGAAGTTTGATTTTAAAATCATCTATAGGAGGTAGTTACTATGAAAGTATATGAGACTAGCAAAATCCGCAATATTGCATTATTGGGACATGGTGGAAGTGGAAAGACAACACTGACAGAGTCAATGCTTTACTTATCAGGTGCAACCAATCGTAAAGGAAGAGTAGATCAAGGAAATACCACAAGTGATTTTGATCCAGAAGAAATCAAAAGAAAAATTTCAATTAGGACATCTCTTATACCTATAGAGTGGAAAGAGCACAAACTAAATATACTAGATACTCCCGGTTACTTTGATTTTGTAGGAGGAGTAAGGGAAGCTCTTAGTGTAGCTGATGCTGCGGTCATAGTACTTAAGGCTTCATCAGGAATCGAAGTAGGCACAGAAAAATCATGGGAACAAGTTGAAGAAGCAGGTATTCCCAAAATGCTATTTATCACAGAGATGGATGCACCCAATGTGAAGTTTGAAGATATTCTAGAATCTTGTAAGGCTAGATTTGGAGCAAGTATAGCCCCTATGCAAGTACCTATTTATGAAAATGAAAAATTCGTAGGATACATTCATGTAGCGAAAATGATAGGGCGTAAATTTGAAGGAAATAAAGTGATAGAATGCGCCATCCCAGAAGGGTATGATGAGAAGATACAAGCTGTTAGAACGATGATTTTAGAAGCTGTAGCAGAAACAGATGAAGAGCTTATGGAAAAATATTTTGCAGAAGAAGAGATTACCATAGAAGAAATAGAAAAAGCACTTAAAAAAGGTGTAGCATCAGGAGCCATAGTACCAGTACTTTGTGGTAATGCTTTAGATGGTGCAGGCGTTAGAACACTGATGGACAATATGATGAGGTCATTCCCAAATCCTGAGGAGAGGAGTGGGGAATGTCTTGGAACTAAAGAACCGGCTTTGTTTGTATTTAAAACAATGGTAGATCCATTCATTGGGAAATTCTCCTATTTCAAAGTAAAGGGAGGAAAAGTAAGTAGAGATGATTTCTTCATTAATCATAGAACAGAAGAAACGTCTAAGTTCTCTCACATCTATGTATTACAAGGCAAAGAGCAAAAAGAAGTAGACACTTTATGCGCAGGAGATATTGGAGCTGTATCTAAGCTTAAAGATGTAGATACAAATGATACACTAACGGCTAAAGGGATAGCGGCAGATTATGAAGTTATTAGTTTCCCCGAACCTTATGTGAAGATGGCTATATTCCCACTAGGAAAAGGGGACGAAGAAAAAATGTCTATGGCCCTTGCTAAACTCATGGCAGAGGATAAAACGTTCTATACAGAATATGATAAGGAAACACATGAAACGGTTATTTACGGCATAGGTGAGCAGCAGTTAGACGTTATAACCAATATGTTAAAAGAAAAATTCAGAGTAGATGTTAAGTTAGAAATACCTACTACAAGATATAGAGAAACGATCAAAGGTAAGATGAAGGTGCGTGGCAAGCACAAGAAGCAATCAGGAGGCCATGGGCAATACGGAGATGTTGTCATGGAGTTTGAGCCTTCGGGAGACCTTGAGATGCCTTATGTTTTTGAAGAAAAAATATTTGGTGGATCAGTGCCAAGACAATACTTCCCAGCAGTAGAAAAAGGTCTTGATGATTGTATTAATAACGGCGTATTAGCGGGCTATCCAGTAGTGGGATTAAAAGCTATCTTGCTAGATGGATCTTACCATCCAGTAGACTCTTCAGAAATGGCATTTAAGATGGCAACGACTATGGCCTTTAAAGAAGGTGTAGCAAAAGCACAGCCAACTATACTAGAGCCTATAGCGCATGTAGAGATTACCGTGCCAGATGAGTACACAGGAGATATCATGGGAGATATGAAAAAAAGACGTGGACGCTTGATCGGTATGGAGCTGAAAGATAAGAAACAAGTGATTGTAGCTGAAGTACCTATGTCAGAGCTTTATAGATATGCAACAGACCTTCGTTCTATTACACAAGGTAGAGGGGATGTATACTATCAATTTACAAGATATGAGGAAGCTCCAAAAGAGGTGCAACAAAAAGTAATAGATGCAAGAAAAGAAGCATAAATAATGAGTGTAAACAGTGTTTAATGAGATGATTAATCTGATTAAACACTGTTTTTTGTTTCTGATTATTATAAATTTTTCAACCTGAGTTGTTGACATACAATATTATACGTCATATAATATTGATATAAATACAATATTGTGATGTGTATAAATCAAGAAACTAGATTGAGAGGAGGTAACAAAATGGCATTTCAACTAGGAGGCAGTCTACTAGATGCCTGTGTATTAGCAATATTAAGCAAGGAAGATACTTATGGTTACCGATTGACCCAAGAAGTAAGAGAAGCAATGGATGTATCAGAATCCACATTATACCCAGTACTTAGAAGACTCCAGAAGGATGGGAGCTTAGAAACATATGATGAGCCGTTTCAAGGGAGAAATAGAAGATACTACCGTATTACAGAAGTGGGAACACGCAAAGCTTTGGAGTATACGCAGGAATGGATAGTCTATAAAGAAAAAATTGATAAAGCATTGATGGGAGGACGAGAAAATGAATAAAGGGGAATTTATGACAGAACTTAGGAGTAAACTCGCTAAGTTACCCTATGAAGAATTAGAAGCAGCAGTAGGATATTATGAAGAGTACTTTGAGGAAGCCGGCATAGAAAATGAAGAGCGTGCCTTAGATGAGTTAGGATCACCCTCTCAAATAGCTAGACAAATCATGGCAGACTTTGCGATTAAAGAATCAGAGCTTACACCATCCTCACCTAAAAAAGGGGTATGGACTATATGGGTGATTGTACTAGCTATTTTGGCAAGTCCAATAGCCTTACCACTTGGGATTGTCTGCTTAACCATGGTACTAGTAGGTTTTATATTAATAGGAACTTTTATATTTGTAGGCGGAATCATGGTGATTACCTTTTTAACGACAGGTATAGGCATATTTGCATTAACTTTTAGGATACTGTTTGTTGATCCATTATCAGCACTGTTTTCTTTAGGTGGATCATTAGTGCTTATTGGGCTAGGGTTATTATCTATTATGTTGGTCTACGCATTAATAGGAAAGGTAATACCTTTGATGGTAAAAGGTATTAGTAGCTTATTTGAACGTACTAAGAAGGGGGTAAGATAATGAAATTAACATCTATGAAGATAGGGATGATAGCAGTAGGGATGATTGTTATAGGTGCAGGGATTAGCTTAGTGGCCTTCCTTTTTGGGGCTAAGACAAATATCAGATTTACTAATGGGGAAATGATATTAAGTGATCCGTTTGATAGAGAAGAAGAGGTAGCATACAATTTATCAGAGCAATCAAGTAGAAAAGGTGTATCAAACTCAGGCTATACTCAGATTCAAGAAACCATAGAAAGTATTTCAAAGATTAATATAGATGTAGAAACCTTGGATGTTCATATCATATCTGGTGAAAAATTTGCCATTGATATCAATTATAAAGATACAACAGATGTATTTTATGAAGTAAGAGGGGACAAATTAACGATTAGACAAGAAGACTCTATAGATTGGGGATTCTTTCAAAGAGAAGGCAGAAAAGGTGAGGCCATTATTTATTTACCTAGGGAAGCCTTTATAGAAGAATTAGATATTGATATGGGCATGGGAAATAGCAAAGTCACGGGCATACAAGTGGATAAGTTAGATCTTGATTGTGGTATGGGGAGTGTAGATCTAGTAGGAGTAAGCCTAAATAAAGCTTATATAGAAGGTGGTATGGGAGAGATAAGTGCTACTGATATAGTAAGTAATGGGCTAAATGTAAGTATGGGTATGGGAAGTGTCAATATACAAGGTGAGGTAAGAGGATTAACCGATATAGAAGGCGGTATGGGAGAGTTAAAGCTTACCACTGTAGGAAAAGAAACAGATTATAACTATGATTTAAGTAAAGGCATGGGAACTATCTCTATAAATGGAAGAAGTAATAATAGCTTTGAAGATTTAAGAGAAAACAACGGATCAGATAATAAAATTACTATTGAAGGCGGTATGGGAAGCATAACCGTTAATACTGAGGAGTAAAAACGAATTAGCCGTTGATTTTATACAGCCAATGTGATAAAATTTGCTAAGATATAATAATGTACAGACAATGAAGCGAAATAGTAGTATAAAAAACTTTTTCAGAGAGCTATTGGTAGGTGTGAAATAGCAAAGAGGTTTATACGAACTCGTCGCAGAGTTCCACACTGAACTGATAGTAGGTGTTGGCGGGACTTCCCGTTACAGAAGATTCGAGTGCAGCTATAGTTTATAGCTGAATTAGAGTGGTACCGCGAAATAACACCTTTCGTCTCTATAGCAATAGTTTAGAGCGAGAGGTTTTTTTATTGGGAAAATCCCAAAAGATGACAGAGGGTCAAGGTGTAGATCCCCGTTATCACATAAAATAAAGGAGGAACACAAAATGAAATACAGTCCAGCTGAAATAGAGCAAAAATGGAGACAAAGATGGGAAGAAAATCCTATCAATGTAGAATCAGAAGATAAGAAAAATTACTACTGCCTAGATATGTTCCCATATCCATCAGGAAACGGGTTACACGTAGGACACTGGAGAGGCTATGTGCTTTCAGACGTATGGAGCAGATACCAAATCCTTCATGGACATTATGTACTTCATCCAATGGGATGGGATGCATTCGGTCTTCCAGCAGAGAACTACGCTATTCAGCAAAAAGTTCATCCATCAGTAGCAACAGCTAAAAATGTGGAAAACTTCAAGCGCCAATTAAAAGAAATCAGTGCAGTATACGATTGGGATAAAGAAATTAGTACAACAGATCCAAACTACTACAAGTGGACACAATGGATATTCCTTAAAATGTTTGAAAATGGCTTAGCTTATGAAAAAGAAATGCCAATCAACTGGTGTCCATCATGTAAGACAGGTCTTGCAAACGAAGAAGTAAAAGATGGTGAATGTGATCGTTGTGGATCTACAGTAACTAAGAAAAATCTTCGTCAATGGATGCTTAAAATCACCCAGTATGCAGAAAGACTTCTTGATGACTTAGAAGGCTTAGAGTGGCCAGAAAAAGTTAAGAAAATGCAAGCTGACTGGATTGGTAAGAGTTACGGAGCAGAGATTGATTTTGCAGTAGATGAGATGGATGAAAAAATTAAAGTCTTTACAACAAGACCTGATACACTTTACGGAGCAACATTCATGGTACTTGCACCAGAACATAGCTTAGTCATGGCACTTGCTACAGCTGAGCAAAAAAGAGAAGTAGAGAAGTATGTATTTGATGCTTCTACTAAATCTTCAGTAGATCGTATGTCAGATAAAGAAAAAACAGGCGTATTCCTTGGTAGATATGCAACTAATCCATTAAATGGTAAACAAGTACCTATCTGGATTTCAGATTATGTACTTGCAGATTATGGAACAGGTGCTATCATGTGCGTACCAGCTCATGATGAGAGAGACTTTGCTTTTGCAACTAAATTTAATTTGCCAATTGTTCCAGTTATTTCTAAAACAGGAGAAGCAGAAGAATTAACAGAAGCTTTCACTGAAGAAGGTATCATGGTGAACTCAGGTGAGTTTGATGGTATGAAATCAGCAGATGCAAAAGTTCAAATACCAGATTACCTAGAGTCAAAAGGAATTGGTACAAAAACAACGAACTACAAACTTCGTGACTGGGTATTCTCACGTCAAAGATATTGGGGAGAGCCAATCCCGGTAGTACACTGTGAGTGTTGTGGGGTAGTAGGGGTTAAAGAATCAGACCTTCCTATCATGCTTCCAGATGTAGAAAGCTATGAGCCAACAGGTACAGGAGAATCTCCACTTGCAGATATTCACGAGTGGGTAAACACAACTTGTCCAAAGTGTGGTAAACCAGCTAAGAGAGAGACAAACACTATGCCACAATGGGCGGGATCATCATGGTACTTCCTAAGATATCCAAACCCACACAACAATGAAGAACTTATTAGCCAAGAAGATATGAAAAAATGGCTTCCAGTAGATATGTATGTAGGTGGTATTGAGCATGCGGTACTTCACTTGCTTTATGCTAGATTCTACACTAAATTCTTAAATGATATTGGAGTAGTAGACTTCCAAGAGCCATTCAAGCGTCTATTCAACCAAGGTATGGTTACTAAAGATGGCGCGAAGATGAGTAAATCAAAAGGAAACGTTGTTTCTCCAGATGAGCTTGTAGAGAAATATGGTTGTGACTCCCTTCGTATGTACGAACTATTCATCGGACCACCAGAACTAGATAGTGAGTGGGATGATAGAGGTATTGAAGGTGTATCTCGTTTCCTTAATAAAGTATGGAAACTTATTGCAGAAAACAAAGAAGTACCTGTTACAAGAGAGATGGAAAGAATCCGTCACAAGATGGTATATGACATCACAACACGTATGGAAAACTTCAACCTTAATACCGTTGTAAGTGGATTCATGGAGTATACTAACAAATTAGTAGAAATCCAAAGAGCTGAGGGTGGTATTGACCACGAAACAATTAAAACAATTATTGTTCTTCTTGCACCATTCACACCTCACATTAGTGAAGAGCTTTGGGAGAGTATTGGTGAGAAGGAAAGCGTATTTGCAAATGCATGGCCAACATTTGATAAAGAAAAGATGGTTGAAGATGAAATGCAAATAGCTGTTCAAGTAAGCGGTAAAATGGCTGGTAAGATTACAGTTGCAGCAGATGAAGATGAAGCAAGTGTGCTTGCAAAAGCTCATGAAATCGCAGCATCTAAATTAGAGGGCAAACAAATTGTAAAAGAAATTTATGTGCCAGGTCGCATCGTAAATATTGTTGCAAAATAAGAAAAGAGTATAAATAAAGAAAAAAGTCCTTCCTCAGACAAGAGGAAGGACTTTTTTTATTAGAAAAGGAGGACGAAAGTAGTTAGTTCATACTTCTAATATATGCACGTGATGTGAAATAAATGTTAGTAAAATAGATAAATTATTAATTTTTACTATTATTCATCATCATAGTGATGATAGCATCAAACTGACTGCGTTTGTTAGCAGGAAGGTTAGAACGAAGGTGTTGCATTAAAACTTGTTGCTGAGCAGGGCTAAGATTAACATTATACTTTTGGGCTTCTGTAGAGATGGTCATGAGTGTTGTTAAGACTTCATTACTATTTTTACCGTGTAACCCATTTAATTTACGTTCTAATGAAAGTAGAAAATTCTTATCTAATCCTTGAAAAGCTGGATGATCATAAAATCCCATATAAATACCTCCTTATTTAGCATTGAAAAAAGTAGTGAATAGATTAAGTAGCTGTTTTTGATTATCATCTAATAAAGGCGAAACAGCTTGTAAAATACTGGCAGGTGAAATAGATGCAGTATTATTCGTTTGAGGTGATACGTGTTCTGGTTCTACACTGTTATCGTTATAGAAAGATGTAGGAAGGTCAGAAGACTCGGTAGTTTTCGTAGAGATAATAGACCGAACTTCTTTAAGTTTCATAACTGCATCTATAATGTAAGCTTTTTCAGGAGATAAGTTAGCTCTCACATTATGAAGTAAATCTTCTTCCCAATTATTTTGTCTAGTTAAGGAAAGTTCATTAACTACATTTTCATCATTATAAGCATTAATCGTATTAACAAGTTCTAAGAATTTAAGACCTACAGCTATATTTTTTTGCACATCTCTATCAAGATAAGGAATCATGCATTTACAAACTCTCATGAACTCGGAATTTACTTTGTCGTCTAGTGGATTGTTGCTATAAGAGGACATAAAAGCACTCCTTTCAAATATAGTTCTCTTAATAATTTATGAGGAATGCATGGTTTATTAGAACTAAGTAGGTTATTTTTAGAAAAAGCTATGAATACATTATAATGAAAGGGTATGTAAATGAGGGTGATCGAGATGAATAAGAACTTACTTCAAATTAATATAGAAAGAGACTTAACTGAGATACTAAGGCTTATTGAAGATTATATGAATCGTACTTATATAAAAGAGATAGAACAGGAGATGCATAAATGCAAAGCGTTTTGTGAGGAGAATCCCTGTAAAGAAGTACAATTACTGACAGCACTTAGACCTTTTATGCCTATGGAAAGACAAAATACATTTCAGGAGCTCTCAGAGCTTCTAAAGTATGAGCAAGTAGCGCAGGAGCTTATTCCTGTACTCATGCATACGGGTACAAGAGAAAAACCTTCAGATCAGGAAAGAATAAAGCAATTTGTTATTAAGTTATTAATCTACAAGCTTATGTTTAGAGGAGAAGAAAAGCACCGTTAGAAAATTTCTAACGATGCTCTTTATTTATGAATTTATTATCTTAGCAAAACATATCTTTTTTACAGATAACAAATAAAATAACGATCCATACTAAAGCATTGCTTACACCAAAGTTTGAAAATAAGCAGCTAAGTTGTTCTAAAATATTAGGAAGAATACAAGTATTTGATAAAAGTAGAAATGCTACAACAATCCATATCCAATTATTTCCTAACATACAGCCTAAACGATCTAGTTCACCCATGATCTCTACCTCCTGATAGTTAAAGTTTAATGATTTTTACCGCCTTCAAGAAGTTTATCACCAAAGAGTAAGACGGCAACAAGTATAATTATAGTCCAGTTTAATGATTCATTATCCGTTTTAAGCTTACTTTGATTGTTACAAAGTAGATATAATCCTACCCCTATAATGAGTAGGGTAAGTGTATTGTTATCACCAAATAGAGATAATAAAGAGCCAGAAGAAGCTTTTGTATAGTTCCTGTCGATAAAGCTATCATTCTCCATATATGGAGAGAAATCATTTATATTTTGAGACATATAAAATCCCCCTTAATACGTATATAACTAGCTTATTATCTCTATTGGTCAAAAATGCAAGATTTAGTAAATTAGATTAAGCATTGGCTTTTAGCAAAGTAAAGGCCAGCAGCGATAACAATGATCCAAGTCCAGTCCATACCACCACAAGAAGTATTACAGCTGTTACCACCAAAAATGTTGCTAATAGAATCTATAATATTATTATCAGAACCACATAAAAGAATAAATGCAGCGATTATTATTAACCATGTGTAGTTGTTATTAAACATAAAATTACCATCCTTTCATTCGTTACGGTGAAAGTAATTAAAAGTAATTACTTCAATATTATCTTATGAAAAATGGTAAAAAATGTTACATGTGGTAAAAAATATTTATTACTTTTCTTTCATTTCTAAAAGAAGCAACACAAGAATAATCATAATCAAAAAATTATCAGGGCTAGATGTGGCTTGAGTAGTTGGTGTGTTATCAGGTTTAATAATTTTTTTTTGTTTAGGCTGATGCGCTTTAAAGGCTCTATCAATATCTTCATGATTCATCTCTTCACGAGTAAAAATTTTCATAGACTATACCCCCTAGGTAGTATGAAATCCTAATCTCTAATATGTATATGAGAAAGACAAGAAGATTATCATTAAATAACGTGGAATGAAGGTTATTGACATGTTAGGTATAATTGTATACAATCATACCTAACTAAAGATTTAGAATAATTCAAAGTAATATAAATTTATATAATAGGAGGGATAGTATGTTTGAGAGAGATAAAAGAAGTAACTTATTGGAATTACCAGAGTATAGATATCAATTAGAAGAGGTCGATAATCCTAGAATGTTTAGAGAATTTTATCCTTATGAAGAAATTCCAAAAGTAGCATTTAATAATATCCGTGTACCCATGTTTATGCCAGAGGAGATTTGGATAACAGATACTACCTTTAGAGATGGGCAACAATCTAGATCCCCCTATACAGTAGAGCAAATGGTACACATCTATAAGTTACTTAGCAAACTAAGTGGACCCAAAGGTGTCATTAGACAAACGGAATTCTTTCTTTATAGTGAGAAAGATAGAAAAGCTGTAGAGCAGTGTATGACACTTGGCTACGAATTTCCTGAGATTACTTCATGGATTCGTGCATCTAAACAAGATTTTCAGTTAGTCAAGCAAATGGGGATTAAGGAAACGGGAATCCTTGTAAGCTGCTCGGATTATCACATCTTCCACAAACTACATATGAAACGCTCACAAGCGATAGAGCATTACTTAAGAGTAGTGAAAGAATGTATAGAAGCTGGTATTAAGCCTAGATGTCATTTTGAGGATATTACGCGTGCAGATATATTCCATTTTGTCATTCCTTTTGTAAGAGAACTTATGAAACTTATGGATGAAACAGGAATACCAGTCAAAATACGTGCTTGTGACACTATGGGTTATGGCGTGAGCTATCCCGGGGCAATGTTGCCAAGAAGTGTACCAGGTATCATTCATAGCTTGCACAAGGATGGGGGAGTACCTCATGAACTTATTGAATGGCATGGGCATAATGACTTTTATAGAGCAGTAGCTAATTCTTCTGTAGCATGGCTTTATGGATGTAGTGCCATTAACTGTTCGCTCTTTGGAATAGGAGAAAGAACGGGTAATACGCCTCTAGAGGCAATGGTTGTTGAATATGCACAGCTTAGAGGGACGCTAGATGGAATGGATACACGTGTGATTACAGAGCTTGTACGTTACTATGAAGAGGTCATTGGTGAACATATACCAGACCGTACACCTTTTGTAGGGAAGAATTTCAATGTAACACGTGCAGGAATTCATGCAGATGGGCTTCTTAAAAATGAAGAAATTTATAATATATTTGATACAGAAAAATTACTTGATAGACCTGTACGTGTAGCAATTAGTAATACATCTGGGCTTGCAGGTATTGCGCACTGGATTAATACCAATCCAAATATACAAGGGTTTAATCAAATTAATAAAGGACATCCGCTATGCTATGTTATCAAAAACTGGGTAGATAAAGAGTATGACGAAGGCCGGGTAACGGTCATTACAGATAAAGAGTTAGAAGAAATAATTTCTAAATATACAGAAAATAATATATAATAAGTGCAAGTAAACTAAGGAGGTTGGATATGGGGATAACATTAGCAGAAAAGATTTTAAAAGCACATCTAGTAGAAGGTGAAATGGTAAAAGGAAATGAGATTGGCATTCGTATTGATCAAACACTGACACAAGACTCAACAGGAACTATGGCTTATTTACAATTTGAAGCAATGGGGATAGACACAGTAAAAACAAAAAAGTCTGTAGCTTATATTGACCATAATATGTTGCAACAAGGATTTGAAAATGCAGATGATCATAAATACATTCAAACAGTAACCCATAAGCATGGGATTTACTTTTCAAGACCAGGTAATGGTATCTGCCATCAAGTGCACGTAGAACGATTTGGTGTGCCAGGGCAGACCTTGCTTGGGTCAGATAGCCATACACCAACAGGTGGTGGTATTGGTATGATAGCTATAGGAGCTGGTGGATTAGATGTAGCAGTAGCCATGGGTGGTGGGACTTATTACATTACGATGCCAGAGATCATTAAGATAGAGTTAGTCGGCAAACTAAAACCTTACGTTTCGGCAAAAGATATTATCCTTAAAGTATTACAAACACTTAGTGTCAAAGGTGGAGTGGGGCGTATTGTTGAATATACAGGAAGTGGGGTATCAACACTTACAGTACCAGAAAGGGCAACCATTACGAACATGGGAGCAGAACTTGGTGCAACAACTTCTATTTTTCCAAGTGATGAGCGCACCAAAGCTTTCCTTAAAGCACAAGGTAGAGAAGAAGTATGGCAAGCGTTAGAAGCAGATGAAGATGCAGTTTATGATAGGACACTTGTTATTGATTTAAGTGAACTAGAACCTCTAGTAGCTGCCCCTCATAGTCCTGATAATATTAAATCAGTTAAAGAATTAGAAGGTATAAAAGTAAATCAGGTAGCTATTGGAAGCTGTACTAATGGGTCTTATCTAGACCTAATGCGTGTAGCAAAGATACTAAAGGGTAAAACTGTACATCCAGATGTGAGCCTAGTTATTTCTCCAGGTTCTAAACAAGTATTAACTATGCTAGCAGAAAATGGGGCTTTAGCAGATTTAGTGGCTTCAGGAGCACGTATTTTGGAATCTGGTTGTGGACCTTGTATAGGCATGGGTCAAGCGCCGGCGACAGAGGCTATTTCTTTAAGAACATTTAACCGTAACTTTAAAGGCAGATGTGGAACAACAACAGCAAGTGTCTATCTGGTAAGTCCTGAGACAGCGGCAATTAGTGCGATACAAGGAAAGCTTACTAATCCACTTGGGAATGTAGAGGTAGATATTACAGTAGAGATGCCAGAGGCATTTAAGACCAATGACAATATGGTTATTGAGCCAAGTCATAATCCAGAAGAAGTAGAAGTTGTACGTGGACCTAATATCAAACCATTTCCAATCAATACATCTTTGGAAATGTGCGAAGGAAGAGTATTAGTTAAAGTGGAAGATAACATTACAACTGATCATATTATGCCATCTCATGCAAGTTTATTACCTTATAGGTCTAATGTACCTTATTTGGCAGAGTACTGCCTGACACCTTGTGATAGTGAATTCCCAGCAAGAGCTAAAGCTTATGGTGGTGGAATAATTGTAGGTGGAGATAATTATGGGCAGGGATCATCTAGAGAACATGCAGCACTTGCGCCTTTAGAGCTAGGTATTAAAGCTGTTATTACAAAAAGCTTCGCAAGGATACATAAAGCTAATCTTATTAATTCAGGGATATTGCCACTAGTATTTGTGCATCCGACTGATTACGATACTATTGATGTATTAGATGAATTAGAAATAGTAAAAGTAAAACAACAAGTAAAGACTAAAAATGAGATTCAAATTGTTAATAAAACAAAAGGAATTGCTTATGATCTTAAACTTGAGGTGTCTGAAAGAGAAAGAGAAATGCTCCTTTATGGAGGAAAGATCAATATGATTAGGGAAAAATAATAAAAGGTCATAAGGAGGTAGGTAGAGATGAGTCAATTAACAGTAGCAGGTGAGCATTTTGTAAAGTTAGTAGAAGAACAATTAGTAAGGGTAGAGCGTATGAAACAGGGGGGAGAGTCTGTTGATTATAGTAAACTAGAACAAATTATTATTGGGTGTTGTGGGGGAGATGGAATCGGTCCTGCCATTACAGCTGAGGCTGAGAGAGTACTAAAGGCTGTGCTAAAAGAGGATATCGAAAAAGGTAGGATTGTATTTAAAACGATAGAAGGACTTACTATCGAGAATCGTATTGCTGTGAATCAAGCTATTCCAGCTGATGTATTAGAAGAATTAAAATCTTGTGATGTTATCCTTAAAGGACCTACAACCACGCCAAGCAAGGGGGATGGTCCAAATATTGAGAGTGCAAATGTAGCTATGAGACGTGAATTAGATCTTTTTGCTAATGTTAGACCTGTATCTGTACCGGAACAAGGGATTGACTGGACTTTCTTCAGGGAGAATACAGAAGGGGAATATGTATTAGGCAGCCAAGGCATTCATATAGATGAAGATGTATCTTTTGACTTTAGAGTAATTACAACTCAGGGTGTTAGAAGAATAGCCAAAACTGCTTTTGACTTTGCACGTAAAAATGGCAAGAAACATGTAGCAATCATCACTAAAGCTAATATCCTTAAGAAAACAGATGGAAAATTCCTTGAAATTTGCTATGAGGTAGCAAAAGATTATCCAGAGATTCAAGCAGATGATTGGTTCATCGATATCATATCAGCCAATTTGATTAATGAAAAAGTGCGTGCGCAGTATGAAGTTTTTGTACTACCTAATCTTTATGGAGATATTATTACAGATGAGGCAGCTCAGATCCAAGGCGGAGTAGGGACTGCTGGAAGTGCTAATATAGGTAGTAAATATGCTATGTTCGAGGCTATTCATGGAAGTGCGCCAAGAATGGTAGAGACGGGTAGAGCTGGCTATGCAAATCCTGCAAGTATGATTAAGGCAGCAGAATTACTCCTTCGCCATATCGGATATGTAGAAGAGGCTGATAAAGTTGCTAGGGCACTTAAAGTAGCGAATGATACTATTAAAGTAACAGGCCGCAAGGACGGCGGGACAGGCGCAGAATTCGCAGATTGTGTTATAGAACATCTCTAAAATATTAATTTAAGTACAATAAGCCATCTTAAGTACAGACTATGCATAGCATAGTCTGCACTTAAGATGGCTTATTGTACTGTTGTGACAAAGTTCCAGAGTTCATAGCTCAGATACATGTAGGCCTTACAAGTTAGTGATGGGCTGGTGGGCAAGGCCGTATAGATTTACCTTGTAGCGAAGGTCCTAGTCAGTATTCTTTAGGTGATAGGGGTCGCATTGACGTATCACTGCAAGTGTGTGAATGGGAGTTTCGTACAGTAGGACTTACTGCGGGCATTACCTGAAGGCCTAGACTAACTTTATTAAGGTGATACATGGTCCAAACAGCGAAATACTGTAAGATAGAGGTATTGCTCCTAGCCTCATGTAAGTGTCACGCTCATAGATGAGTTAGGTAGAGCTAGAATGATGGGTGTAAACAATAAACAAATCTAGGAATACCTTCCCTCTTAAAAACACAGGTATGCTTCAATACGTTTATTGTTGTGGCGAGGGTATGCATCCTATACGTAGCTGCCACCACAGCGTATAGGATTCCTAGGTAGAGATTTGTATACTTACAGAAGAGGGAGGACTGAAAGCGTACAAATCTCTACTTAGTGGTACAGTGATAAATCATTATCTAGAATAGTATTTTGCACTGCACTTTTATATTGGTGAAACGTGATAAGATAGTTATACACCTAGAGTTAGAATGGATGCAATAGGGATTATAACTAAAAATTATAGATTAGGATGAGAGTGAATTTGAAAGAATAAGGGCTACAAATTCACAAAATGAATTTCTATAAGCTCTAGAAATGCGCTTTGTGAACCTGAGATTTACACGAAATAGAGAGAAGAAATTGTTAGGATTGCACAAAAATAGGATAGAAGTTATATTGGTTAACATTTTACTTGAAGGAGAGAAAAAGCATAAAATGAT
>JAVVPO010000032.1:0-24968 GCA_036655715.1 Cellulosilyticaceae bacterium
TGATTAAACCTTAAACTAAACACAAAAAAATCTTACCTTTTCGTAGATTAAGTAAGATTTAAAAACTATCTATTCATTTTCTAATATATATAGGTCTAACTTGTTTCACGAAATATTCCCCTCTTTAGTTCTGCTATTTTGACAAAAAAAATAACCTATATTTATTAATATTATTAATTTTTATCTATTATTTATTTGTTAAATCTTTCAATTTAGATTATAATATAAATCATAATTTAATGGGAGGTTTTTTGTATGCATGCTCAATCAATTAAATCCGCTAGTGAAAAAATTAAAGATGTTGTTATAAAAACTCCACTCCTTCATAGCCCTGTCTTTTCTGCTATGTCTGGTAATGAGGTCTACATGAAATGTGAAAATCTTCAAATCACAGGCGCTTATAAGTTAAGAGGCGCACTAAATAAAATCCGCAGCCTATCTGAAGAGGATAAAAAGCAAGGCGTTGTTTGTTCTTCTGCCGGTAACCATGCACAAGGTGTAGCTTATGCTGCCTCATTAGTTAAAGTAAAATCCACTATTGTTATGCCTGAAACTACACCTTATCTTAAAGTCCAATCAACTAAAGACTTTGGCGGAAATGTCGTTCTCTACGGTGGATGCTATGATGATGCTTACAATGAAGCAAAACGCATTGAAAACGAACAAGGTGCTACATTCATTCATCCATTCAATGATATTGATATTATTTATGGCCAAGGTACTGTAGGTCTTGAAATATTAGATGAAATTCCTGATGCAGATGTTATTATCTGTCCTATTGGTGGTGGTGGTTTAATTAGCGGTGTGGCACTCTATGCTAAATCCATTAATCCTAATATCAAAGTAATTGGTGTACAAGCTGAAGGTGCTAATGCTATGGAGCGTAGCTTTAAATCAGGTATCTTAACAAGTCTAGATAATGTTAATACCATCGCTGAGGGTATTGCTGTAAAAAAACCTGGTGATGTAAGCTTTGAATTTATTAAAGAATATGTAGATGATATTGTTACAGTAAAAGATAATTCTATTGTAGAAAGCCTTCTTATTCTTACAGAAAAACATAAATTAATGGCTGAAACATCTGGCGCTGCTTCTCTTGCTGCCCTTAAAAAGCTAGATATCAAAGGCAAAAAAGTTGTTTGTATCATTAGTGGTGGTAATATAGATATGTTAACTACTTCTGCACTTATCCGTAGTGGTCTTGTATCTCGTGGTAGACTTTTCTGCTTTACTGTAGAACTTCCAAATACACCAGGACAACTCTTTGAAGTGACTAAATTGCTTCGTGATGTCAGTGCAAATGTTCTAGATCTTGAACATAATCAATTTAAAGCACGTAATCGCTTTAAAAATGTACTTCTTGAAGTAACAGTTGAAACAAATGGCTATGAACATATCCAACGTATTAAAAATGCTTTTGACGAAAGTGGTTTCTATATTAACCAGCTTTATTAAACAAAAAAACGGCTTGCTTAGCCGTTTTTTTGTTATTCTTCTTTATTTACATTGCCTATCTTGTCTACTCAACCCTTTGAACCACACCTTCTAGCACACTAAATATTCTTAACAAATACATGTGCTAGCTATCAACTAGCTATTAGATAAAGCCGCAATAGCCGTTCCTATAAGATTAAGATCTTCTCCTTTTAAAAACTCATAATATCTATGATTTTCTTCTGTTAAGTATTCTCTCATATATCTATCAAGTTTTTCTCTATATTGTTTAAGCTTATAGAAAGTAGTTCCTTCAGCTACAATAGCTACAGGCTTACAAGGATTGGATCCTGCTCCTGTTTTAAGAATCATCGCACTTAATTTAATAGCACATACTTTAGCCGCTCTTTCAATTAACGCATCTATGATTTGATAGATACTACTTCTATCTGCTTCTATATAAACGGTTTTTACAAAACTATTATTCGCGTCGTAAGGATCATACATAAAATGATTCACATCAATAAGTTCCGCCTCTTTCATTTCCAGCAGTGCTTGGGCACAGTTTTCTGATACTAACCCGCCTCTAGCTGCTGCATGTAATACTTCTAGCGTAATAGGCCCTAAGTATCTTCCACTTACCATCTTTTCAAATTGATAGTCTCCTGGATTATTGGTGGTTTGGTCAAATGCTTTATCAATTATCCCACGTGGTAATTGATTATAGGCCCCTGACTCTGTATTAACAATCATTGTACCTTCTAACCCATCACTATCTATCTTGCTAATCTGACTAACATTCTCTATGTAACATACATTTGTTCCTGTTCCAAATATAAAACCCATATATCCATCAAATATTCTATGGCTACTAATACCTTGCCCACCAAGTAAAGTTGCTACTGTATCATTTAGAATAACAATTTTTCTATCCTTACCATCTATTGTTTTAAGGCCCTTTACTAAGTTAGCTCCTATTTTTTCTCCTACTACTTCTGGTGCTTTAACCTCTTTAGACCAGCGAAGAAGTGTCCCATCTTTATCTCTACTTATCTCTGTTGGATAAGAAAAACAGAATCCCACATCTGTACCTTTACTAGCCACTTCTTTTGTATAATCCACCATTGTATTAAAAAATGCCTCTTTACTTAATTCTTCTTTAATCCCTGGCATCTGTTTCTTATCAAAATCACTAATTTGAACCTGCATATCTTTAGTGAATTCCACAAGCCCTACCCTAAAGTTAGTTCCACCCGCATCAATAACCACAGCCTTTGTCTCTGTAGGAATATCATTAGCTACGGTAAGATAAGTAGGAATCATCTCCAAACTACTTTCTCTTCCCTCAAGCCCTCTTTTCATTTCCTCTATGAATTTCTTACACTCTACATCCATATTAATGTCCTTATAATACATTCCATGCTGTTTTAAAAATTTTTCAACTTTATTCATTTATTTCAACCCCTTCTTCTATCTGTTATTACTCTCTATTTATCATATCATGTATACTTTATTTAGTTAATAATTGTTTTACACTTTTCAAAATTTATTTATATATATTTTTTGTTCTGATAAATAAAATCCCCTCTATTGGTCTGGCTAAATAAATCCATAAACTTACTAAATATCCCACCTACTAAGCTTTGGTCATTATTAATAGCTACAGTCGTTGCACCTGATATACTCATCTTTTCACCTCTATATTATTTTTTAAATTCTCTTAACGTTAACCTTATGCTTTCATACTAACGCAACATTGTTTCACTGCAAATACATTAACGAAATATTGTTTTATAAATATACAAAATTTAATTTGTAACTTTACCACTATAAAGTGTAAAAATTATCTATAGCTTTTCTTAATATCTTTATTATTTTTATTAGTTAATAACTATCTTATTTTCATCTCATTGTAATAATCATACAACTAAAATTTATTTATCTTATTTTTTTTGTACTTATTTTATCTTTAATCAAAGTAAGTCTGATTATTTAGTCTTTATGTTTTTAATTTCCTAAAATTTTATTTGCCAGGTTATCTTTCTTATTGCTATACTGTATACATCGTTAACGCCTTTCTTAGATGTCCAAGACTTAAGATTGTGCCCAAACTTATTGATAAAGGAGTATTAATTTTATGAAAAAAACTGAATATGGTTTATTTACAGCCATTGGTATGATTGTTGGTATTGTTATCGGATCTGGAATATTCTTCAAAAGTGATAACATCCTTGTTGCAACGGGTGGTAGTATTTCACTTGGTGTATTAGTCTTTTGCCTTGCTGCTGTTAGTATTATTTTTGGTAGTTTAAGTATTGCTGAATTAGCTTCTCGTACCTCTAAAGCAGGAGGTATTATTACATATGCTGAAACTTCTTATGGTCCAGCAGCTGGATGTGCCTTTGGCTGGTTTCATACCTTTTTATACTATCCAACACTTATTGCAGTCGTTTCTTGGGTAACAGGTATCTATACTTGCATCCTATTCGGCTTAGAAGGCACTTTAGAAATGCAAGTAGGTATTGGATTTGCAGTAACTATTACACTATTTATTGTGAATGTCCTTTCCGCTAAACTAGGTGGATATATTCAAAACGGTGCAACCGTTATTAAGCTTATTCCATTAATCATCATGGCTATAGCAGGCCTCACTTTAGGTGATCCAAGTTCCATTACTATCAGTGATGTAACTCAAATGCAGTCTACTGGATGGATTGCAGCTATTGCGCCAATCGCCTTTTCTTTTGATGGTTGGATTATAGCAACTTCTATTAGCCACGAAATTAAAGATGCAAAGAAAAACTTACCATTAGCCCTTATCTTTGCACCTATCTTTATCCTTATTATCTACGTACTTTATTTTATTGGTATCAGTATTTTTGTTGGTCCTGAAAATGTAATGGCTCTTGGAGATGCCCATGTAGATTCAGCTGCTATTACACTTTTTGGTGCTTCTGGTGCTAAGCTCATCCTTGTATTCGTTATTGTCTCTATCATGGGAACAGTAAATGGACTTATCATGGGTATGACAAGATTACCTTACTCTCTAGCTATAAGAGATATGTTTCCCAAATCTGAGTACGTAGCTAAGGTAAATAGCAATTTAGGTATGCCTGTTATCTCAGCTGTAGTAGCTTTTGTTATTTGTATCTTCTGGACAGGTATGCATTACTTCACTCAAAAGTTTGGCTTACTTCCCAACTCTGATATTTCTGAGATTTCTATTACAATCAACTATGTAGGCTATATCATTCTCTATGTATACGTCTTCAAACTTGGTCGTCAAGGTGAAATCAAAGGTATCTGGCGAGGTGTCATTAATCCAATCCTTGCTACTTTAGGTTCTCTTATGATTCTATTTGGTAGTATGGGAAATCCATTATTCTGGAAATACGCAGTAGCTTGTGCATTACTTATTATAAGTGCCATTGTATTTTGGAATAATAAATCTAAAAAATTGAATACTAACTAAACTTATTGTCACCAAGTTAGCTATTAAGTTTAGCAAATTAAAAAAGAGCAAAGTATGAAAAACATACTTTGCTCTTTTTTAATTTGCTTCTATAGTCACTTTAAGTTCATCATCCTGATAGTCTACTACAAATACAGTAAAAGGTTCTACATCGTTAGCAATAAGCATTCTTGCAATGAGTGTTTCTACTTTCCTCTGTAAAAATCTTTTAAGCGGCCTTGCTCCAAATATAGGATCAAATCCTTGATCTGCTATATAAACCTTAGCTGACTGCGTAAGCTTGACTGATAACTGCTTTTCACTCAAACGCTTTTGTAAATCCTTAATAAGAAGATCTACTATTTGTATAATTTCAGCCTTATCAAGTGGTTTATAAAGAACAATCTCATCTAAACGATTAAGGAATTCTGGTCTGAAATGCATTTTAAGTCTTGCATTAACCTGCTCCTCTATATCTTCTGCCATTTCGCCTTGCTCATTAATACCTTCTAATATAAGATCTGAACCTATATTAGAGGTAAGAATAATAATGGTATTTTTAAAGTCTACTGTACGCCCTTTTGAATCTGTGATACGCCCATCATCCAATACTTGAAGTAATACATTAAATACATCAGAATGCGCTTTTTCTACTTCATCAAATAGAAGAACTGCATAAGGCCTCCTTCTAACTGCTTCAGTTAACTGGCCACCTTCATCATAACCAACATAACCTGGAGGTGCTCCAATAAGTCTTGCTACTGAATGCTTCTCCATGTACTCACTCATATCTATACGAATTATGCTATTTTCATCATCAAATAAAGATTCTGCCAGAGCTTTAGCCAGTTCTGTCTTCCCTACACCTGTAGGTCCTAAGAATAAAAATGAGCCAATAGGTCTTCTAGGGTCTTTGATGCCCGCACGTGCTCTGATAATAGCATCTGTAACTTTAGCAACAGCCTCTTCTTGACCAATTACCCTTTCATGTAGAATCTCATCTAACCTTAGGAGCTTGTGGCGTTCTCCTTCTACCAGTTTTGTGACCGGAATATGTGTCCACCTAGAAATAATTTTGGCAATCTCTTCTTCATTAACCTTATCTCTTAACAACCCACCTTCTCCTAGGTTGTGTACTCTCTCTTCAGCCTCCATAAGTTGTTTTTGAAGGTTTGGTATAATGCCATACTTTAATTCAGCTGCCTTATTGAAATCATATTCCCTCTCAGCTTTTTGCATCTTTCCAGCGCTTTGCTCAATTTCTTCTTTAAGCGCTCTTACAGATGTGATTAGGCCTTTCTCATGCTCCCATTTCATTTTCATGCTATGAAGCTTATCACGTAAATCTGCTAGTTCTTTTTGAACTTCTTTAAGCTTTTCCCTGGAAATAGCATCTTCTTCTTTTCTTAATGCAGTCTCTGCTATTTCAAGTTGCATGCCTTTCCTTGTAATTTCATCCAATTCAATTGGCATAGAGTCTATCTCTGTACGTAGCATCGCGCATGCCTCATCTACAAGGTCAATAGCTTTATCTGGCAAAAATCTATCTGATAAGTATCTATCTGATAAAGTTGCTGCCGCTATAAGCGCCTTATCCTGGATCTGTACCCCATGATAGATTTCATAGCGTTCTTTTAGACCACGTAGTATAGCTATGGTATCTTCTACTGTTGGCTCTGATACCATGACAGGTTGGAAACGACGCTCTAATGCTGCATCTGCTTCTATATATTTTCTATGCTCATTAAGTGTTGTTGCCCCTATACAGTGAAGTTCCCCGCGGGCAAGCATAGGCTTAAGTAAGTTCCCTGCATCCATAGAGCCTTCTGTTTTTCCTGCTCCAACAATATTATGAATTTCATCTATAAAAAGAATAATTCGACCTTCACTCTTTTTGATTTCATCTAATACTGCTTTAAGTCTTTCTTCAAACTCTCCACGAAACTTAGCCCCTGCAATCAGCGCTCCCATATCTAACGAGAAAATAGTCTTCTCTTTCAAGCTTTCTGGTACATCTCCATGGACAATACGCTGTGCTAGCCCTTCCGCAATCGCAGTCTTACCCACTCCTGGTTCACCAATAAGCACCGGATTATTTTTAGTCTTACGTGATAAGATCCGGATAACATTTCGAATCTCACTATCACGCCCAATGACAGGGTCAAGCTTCCCATCCTTTGCACGTGCTACTAAATCATATCCATATTTAGAAAGTACATCATACGTTCCTTCTGGCATATCACTTGTTACGTGTGTATTCCCTTTCACTTGTTTAAGGACTTCATGAAAATTCTTTTTGTTAATATTATAAGCTCTGAAAATATTACTTACTTCATAATTAGCCTGCTCAATTAAAGCTAGCATAAGATGCTCAACAGAAATATATTGATCACCCATTTTCTCTGCTATTTTTTCACTTTTCACTAACATCTTATCTGTATCTGTTGAAACATAAATTTTGTCAGGCTCTCTACCAGGTCCACTTACTTTTGCTTTTTTATTAATTGCCCCTACCGTAGCATTGATAACTGAATCAATATCTATATTCATTTTTGTAAGAATACTACCAATAAGTCCATCTTCTTGGTTTAAAAGGGCATATAAAATATGCTCTTGATCGATTTGCATATTTTGATGCTCTATAGCTATAGATTGCGCCTCACTAATTGCTTCTAATGAACGCTGAGTAAATTTTTGCATATTCATATTTAGTCCTCCTTTTAATTTCTAATCATTATTTTTATAATTTAATTTTTGTATGCTTATAATAGTTATAGTAATGTTCATCTAGTATATAAATAATTTCTTTATTTTTACTCATTTGTATCAAGTAAATCTTAAGTCCTTCATCTAAAACTTTGATATAATCTGAAATAGCTTCAGCTATTTCTTCTGGTGTATATAACTTTTCATCTTGTCTTAAAAGTTTTCTTGACCATTTTGCACCTTGCTCCATATCCCATTTTTTTTGATCATACTTCTCTTCTATTTTTATCCAAATTTCAAAAAAATTTGTTAGATATTCATAAAGCAAGCCACTCTGTGTGCGGGATATCACTTTTAGTTCTCCTATATTATCATCTTGCCCTCTATATAAGTTAACGGCATAGCGAATGGTCGGATTATACTTGTATCTTAATACACTCCTAATACTTATCATCGTATCCGATGCTTGGCTTTGGACTTGAAAATTACTGTATCCATTTAACAATTTTTCCATTGTATCAAAAACATCTTGCATATGCATTTCAGGGGTAACTACCGCTACCTTTTCAGCCAAAATTTGATTAATAAGATTGGACCTACTTGTATTCATAGAATACGCAAGTGTATCAATCGCCTCTATAATGTCATCCATTAGAACTATACTGTAAACACTTTTTTTCACTCCATCACCCCTTTCTAAATTTATTGTATCTCTTTTTATTTTTCTAGTCAATATAATTATATAATTATTCTTACGAATTATATAATGTAATTTATGGTAATTCCTAAAAGCAAAAAAAATAGAGCTTTTAAGAGCTCTATTTCATATATGTAATCATCTCGATGAAGCCCATCACTCTTTTTTCATACTCCTCAGGATTATCTCTATAGCCCGACATATGGTTGCCACCTTCTATAATCCATAAATCTTTATATCCCTTTTGCTTATTATTATAAATATCTACCCCCATCTCAATAGGAGAGTGAGTATCTAGATCTCCATGTATGATAAGCATAGGAATTGTACTACTTTTTATAGCCTCTTTTGGTAATACATCGTCATACCCAAAACCTTTAGTAAGCTCTAAGTATTTATCTTCTAACCACGCAAGCAAGGTAATAGGCACAAGTGGAATTTGCATTTTATCAATCTCTGCTTTAATAGCTTCTTCTATTCCGTTATAAGGAGAATCTAGTATGAAGAAATCTATTTTCTCATTTGCCTCTTTCATCCCAGCATATAAGGCTACTGTTGTCCCTCCCATAGAAAATCCATGTGTCCCTATTAATTTGCTTGGATAATTTGTATCCATATAATCTATAACCGACGCTAAATCATCTTTTTCATAATAGCCAAAAGTACTTCCTTTGCCACCTGTTTCACCAGTTCCCCGTTGATTATATAGCACCACATTATAGCCATTGTCTAAATACATAAAAGCCCATTCAATCATTTCCCACTTATTTGAATCTAATCCGTGTACAATAGCTACAGTTTTATTACTTGCCTGTGGTGATTCTATATAAATCCCATTAATATTATAGCTATTTCTTGATGGAATAGATAATTCCTGACTTTTATAGTTATAAAATTTTTCTATAATCTCAGGTGACTCTTCATAAATATTCTCTATTCCCTTATCCATCTCTTCTACTGTATGGATTCCAATAGTTTCTTCATATACAATCTTGCCTACTGTTCCTATAATTACCCCAAAAATGATAATGCCCCCTATAAAAATAGACAATATTATCTTTATTTTTATATTGTTTATATTTACACTTCTCATCCCAGTCTCCTCATCCACGTATCTATTGATATAATTATATCATAATCTATAAAAATAAAATAGTTTAACCTCAGCATATATTATTATTGTCACTGTATAATTTTTTTTAACAAAAAAACTACTATCCCTATAAAAAGATAGTAGTTTTTATTTGAAAATTATTTACTTTTTTGCTCTAAATACTCATCATATGTCATTACCTTATCTATGATACCTTCTTCTTTAACTTCAATGATACGGTTAGCAACTGTTTGAATAAATTGGTGGTCATGAGAAGCAAATAACATATTTCCTTTAAATGCAATGAGTCCATTGTTTAGTGCTGTAATAGATTCAAGGTCAAGGTGGTTAGTTGGTTGGTCAAGTAAAAGTACATTCGCTCCAGTCATCATCATACGAGATAACATACATCTTACTTTCTCTCCTCCTGAAAGAACTTTAGCTGGCTTAAGTGAATCTTCTCCAGCAAATAACATACGTCCAAGGAATCCTCTTAAGTAACTTTCAGTTTGGTCACTAGAATATTGACGTAACCAGTTAATAATATCTAAGTTGCAATCTTGGAAGAATTCTGTATTATCTTTAGGGAAGTAAGATTTTGAAGTTGTTATACCCCATTTAACTGATCCTGAATCAGGCTCATCTTCTCCTGCTAAGATTTTAAATAATGCTGTAATAGCAATTTCATTTTCACCAACAACAGCAATCTTATCTTCTTTATTTACTCTAAATGTAACATTATCTAAAACTTTTACACCTTCGATTGTTTTTGTTAAGTTCTCTACATAGAGAATTTCATTTCCAACTTCTCTATCTTGACTAAACTGTACGAAAGGATATCTTCTTGTAGAAGATGGCATTTCATCTACTGTAATCTTATCAAGTAATTTTCTACGTGATGTAGCTTGTTTAGCTTTTGATTTATTAGCGGAGAAACGCTGAATAAAGTTTTGAAGCTCTTTAATTTTATCTTCACTCTTCTTGTTTTGAGCTTTCATGAGCATTTGAACCATTTGACTTGATTCATACCAGAAGTCGTAGTTACCTACATACATTTTGATTTTAGCAAAGTCAATATCTACGATATGTGTACATACTGTATTTAAGAAATGTCTATCATGTGATACTACGATAACCGTTCCTAAGAAGTTCATCAAGAAGTCTTCTAACCAGTTAACAGATTGGATATCTAAATGGTTAGTAGGCTCATCTAGTAATAAGATATCTGGTTGACCAAATAAAGCTTGTGCTAAAAGAACCTTAACTTTTTCTCCACCTTGTAACTCTTTCATTTGAGTATAGTGAAGATCTGTCTTGATGCCTAGACCTTGTAAAATTTGAGAGGCTTCTGATTCAGCTTCCCATCCGTTCATTTCTGCAAACTCTCCTTCAAGCTCAGAGGCTTTAATACCATCTTCATCTGTGAAGTCTTCTTTAGCATATAATGCATCTTTTTCTTGCATGATTTCGTAAAGTCTTGCATTACCCATGATAACAGCTTGTAATACTTCACATTCATCATATTGGTAATGATCTTGTTTAAGTACTGACATTCTCATTTTAGCTGGAATAGATATTTCTCCTGTAGATGATTCTAATTCACCAGATAAAATTCTAAGGAAAGTTGATTTCCCTGCACCATTTGCACCTATTAATCCATAACAGTTCCCTGGTACGAATTTCAAGTTAACATCATTAAATAGTTTCGTTCCACCGAACTGTAAACTAACATTTGAAACATTTATCATTATTGTTACTCCTTTGTTATCCAAGTGTTTTGACGATTTTTATATTCGCTCAATGAGTTGTATTATATCACAAAAAAATATAATAGAAAAGGAGGAGTCAATGTTAGCTTCTATCTTTTTCTACTCTATTTGGCTAAATATACAACTTATTTTTTCTTTTCCAGTCACATTATAAATACACTTATGACATTTTTCTCCTTGGCTTGACTTATCTTCACATCCATAATTTAAAAGACTTATTGGGTTTTGAATTGGCTGAGTATTCATATGGGCACATCCTTTTCTTTTTAGTATATCCATCTTTTTTAGGATTCAATCTTGTTAAGTTCTCTTACTTCTATTATAATAATAAAGTAATTTAATACAGACAGTTCGAGAGCCTCCTGTCTTTAAACAAAACTACGGTAAATCATTTAAGTTAATTGCTTTTAGAAACCAGGTACCTTATAGTATCTATTTTTAGTGCATCAACTTATCTAAAAGAAAGCAACATTGCTTTTATTTATCGTGGGGATTCCTACGATTTTTTGTATTTAGGAATCTCTAGGCCTCTATCATTTTATTTATTTAAAAGGAGAGAGACAGTATGAAAGTAGATTCAAAAAGACTCATCAAAGTAGCGGTAGTAGCTGCTTTGTACGCAACACTCACTTTTGCTTTAGCCCCAATTAGCTATGGCAATCTTCAATTTAGAATTTCTGAGATTTTAGTTCTTTTAGCATTCTTTGATCCATTTTACATAGGTGGACTGACACTAGGCTGCTTTATTGCTAATATGCTTGGACCAAATGGCTTACCAGATATGATTTTTGGTACTCTAGCTACTTTCTTTAGCGTAAGCGCTATCAGCTTAACGGCTAGAACATTAAAAGGTAGCAAGTCCGCTTTATGGATTGCTTCTTTATGGCCTACCCTATTTAACGGACTTATTATAGGTGCAATGCTCCATGTTTTATTTGAATTGCCACTTACACTCACTATGCTAGAAGTAGCTATTGGTGAACTAGGGGTTGTTACAATTATTGGAGTTCCTGTCATGTTATTTATTCGTAAGTCTTATCCACAGCTATTAACCGCACATAAAACAATCTAGCCTATAGATAAAGAGGATTTACACCGCTTACTTAACTGTGTAAATCCTCTTTTTTTGTATCTTTAACTTATCATAAGTAGCACTTATATGCTCACTATAGGTATTGCATAAACCTTCTACACATTTTTATATTTTTCATAAAACTCCCTAGCACCAAGAACGTACGTTTGTTATAATGTTTTTCAAGTGGTAAGATCATGGAAGTTTAAACTGATTAAATGATAGCTATACCTCTATTACATATGAATTACAGGAGGCATTATGAAACACTATTTATACGATGATACTTTTGAAGGACTTTTAACCGCTGTTTTCTATGCTTATCCATGCAAAGAAGAAGTTATTCTTGCACGTAAAAGCCACTATATACCAACTCTTTTTTCAGAACCTATTTCTATTGCTACTGAAGAAGATAAATTTGACCGTGTCTACGCTAGTATTCTCACTAAACTTTCCAGTTCTACTTTACGTCATATCTATCATCTTTATCTTAGTGAATTACCAGCTGTCGATACGCTCATTTATGACTACCTTAAACTCTGCTACACTTACTCTGATAAGATTAATTTAGCTAAAAATAATGAAGTCATCATCAAAGTAGATACTTATTGCCGTAAAGTTACTTTAGAAGCTCACCGTTTTAAGGGTTTTATCAGATTCAAAGAAGTCTCCCCTGATATTTTCTACTCAAAAATTGAGCCAGATTATCATATTCTTCCCCTCATCATGGATCACTTTAATAATAGATTCTCAGATCAATATTTTATTATTCATGATCTAAAACGCCAGATTGCTATTGTTCATACGCTAGATGATATCTTTTTAAAAGACCTTACCTTAGCTGATGCTAGAAAAATTGAAATGGGTGCCTGCGAAGATCAGTTTGAAGAATTATTTAGAAGTTTCTATGAAGATACTACACTTAAAAACCGGAAAAATCCTAAGCAGCAATCTGCTTATATGCCCAAACGTTATTGGAAGAACCTCGTAGAACTATCATAATTTTTTCTATACTGGGAAGGTGATATATGATAATGTTTCTTAAAACATCTAGAAAAATAACCTATTTCCTTAAATCCACAAGAATAAGCTACTTCTGTAATTCCAGCCTCTGATTGCATTAACATCTCGGCTCCTTTACTTAGTCTTACTTTAATCAGATATTCTTGTGGAGAACTATTAAATGTCTTTTTAAATAATCTAAATAAATAAGTTCTTTCAATACCTACATGATTGGCAATCTGCGTAATCGTTATATCATAAGAATAGTTATACTCGATAAATCTAACCGCCTTATTAATATACTGGTGATGCATTGCTATGCCTATTTCTTGTTTTTTATTTAAAACAGATAAAAAAAGATAGGCATAACCTATTTGCTCATATTCATTTACATTATACTTTTCTGCTGATAAATATAATTGATGTAAAATTTGCCTTAATTGTTCATCCTGATTATAATGAAAAACAAGATTTTCTTTGCTTAGACAGCATTTCTTAAGGACTACCTCTACGTCTTTCCCCCTAAATCCTATCCAGTAGTATTCCCAAGGATCTGCATTATCGGCCTGATAAAAAGTTACTTCCTCTGGCCATATTAAAAAACCATCTCCTTCCTTTAAAATGTACTCAGTATCTCTTACTTTGTATTTTCCTTTTCCCTTAACAATATAATGTATTAAATAATGGTCTCTAATAGCCGGTCCAAATGCATGATTGCTTTCGCAACTTTCCCAACCCGCTTGATAAACATACAAGTCTTTTTCTTGCTCATTTATCTCTTTCATATCCCCATTTACCTTTTTCATATTCTCATTCCCTTACCACTCTTATTTTTTAGTCTTTTATATCATACTTATAACGATTGCTCCCATTTTATTAAATTATACAACATAAGTACAAATTCATACAACATTCCTAACTTTCTATCTTTCACTCAAAATATTAAGATAAGAATATATTAACTATTCTTTTTAGGAGGCTTTCCCATGATAAAAATAACATTCCTTGGTGCTGGTAGCACAGTTTTTTCTAAAAATGTTCTTGGTGATTGTATCTATACCCCTGAACTAAAAGATTTACATATTGCACTTTATGATGTTGACCCTGTTCGCCTTAAAGATTCTCATCATATGCTAGATAACATTAAACTTAATTCTGGCCGTACAGATATTACAATCACTTCTTATACTAATCGTAAAGAAGCTTTAAAAGGATCTAAATATGTGGTTAATGCTATCCAAGTAGGTGGCTATGAACCTTGCACTGTAACAGATTTTGAAATCCCTAAGCAATATGGTCTTAGACAGACTATTGCGGATACCGCTGGTATAGGTGGCATCTTTAGAGCACTTCGCACCATCCCTGTTATGCAAGGTTTTGCTGAAGATATGGAAGAAGTTTGCCCTGATGCACTCTTTATCAACTATACAAATCCAATGAGTATTCTAACAGGCTATATGCAGCGCTTTACGTCTATCAAAACAGTTGGTCTTTGTCATAGCGTCCAGTCTTGTGTCCCTGAACTCCTTAAAACTCTTCAGATGAATGAATATATCGATCATTGCAAGTGGGAAATTGCTGGGATTAATCATCAATCTTGGCTATTAAGTATTACTGATTTATCAGGTAATGACCTTTACCCTGAAATCAAAAAACGTGCAAAAGATGCTGAGGCTAACTATGATAAGGATTGGGACTTAGTCCGTCTAGATATCATGGACCGTTTTGACTATTACATCACTGAGTCTAGCGAACATACCTCTGAAT
Organism: Cellulosilyticaceae bacterium; assembly: GCA_036655715.1. Lineage (GTDB taxonomy): Bacteria > Bacillota > Clostridia > Lachnospirales > Cellulosilyticaceae > JAVVPO01. The sequence goes on from JAVVPO010000032.1 coordinate 14,992, forward strand.
ATACGATGTGGCACATTAAATCCAAGTATCCTGAGCTTATTCAAAAATACAAGATTCCTCTAGATGAATATCCTCGTCGTTGTATTAATCAAATGGCTAAATGGGCTAACCTTCGCGAGGAATTAGTCAACGACACTGGGCTTACTCATGAAAAGTCTCACGAATTTGCCGCTTATATCATTAAAGCTATGGAGCTTGATGAGCCTTATCGCATCCACGGCAATGTCCTAAATACAGGGCTTATTACCAACCTCCCTACTAATGCTTGTGTAGAAGTTGCTTGTCTTGTTGATCGTAATGGTATCAATCCTTGCTACGTCGGCGACCTTCCAGAGCAGTGTGCTGCCATTAATCGTACAATGATTAATACTCAGCTCCTTACGCTCAAAGCTGCTACAACTCTTGAGAAAAAATATATCTATATGGCTGCTATGTTAGATCCTCACACAGGTTCTGAGCTTTCTATGGATGAAATCAAGTCTCTTTGTGATGATTTACTAGTAGCTCATAAAGATTGGCTTCCAGCGTATAAATAAAAAAATTTTAATCTAAAAAACAAAGAGATGTTATAAAACTTGTATTCCAAGTTTTATAACATCTCTTTATTTAATTCTTTCTTTGGTTCTTTGTGTTTACGCCATCTTAATCTATTTCTTAACAGATTGAAGCGGCGCTTCAACTACTTTTAATCTATCAATGCCATGGTATTCTATTTCTTCTTCATACTTTTCTTCTAACTTATCTTGTAAGCTATTAAGCTGAGCTTTTGACATATCTGGGTTGATATCCCCTAGTTCATTAATTGCATCACGTCTTGCCAGTCTTACGATTAATTCTTCCCAAAACACTTGGTCATCATAAGCATCAATATATTCATTGATTTCAGTTGCTTCATAAATACGTGTTGGCATGTATTCACCAAATTCTTCATCATATTCAACGGCATCTTCCATACCACATTCTTTAGCTAGAGCAAAGATTTTTTGCTCCATTTCAGCATGAGGCTTAATTCTTTCCTCTACACTTTTCATACTGTTTACTAGCACATTACCTGCATAAACTAAGTCAAATAAAGCTCTAAATTCTTCTTTTGTTAATTCTATATTCATTTTCATTCCTCCAAATGGATAGTTTTTATCTTTGTAGTCTTTCTTTTGCTATTATAAAGTCTCTCGCAAATTCTCGCAACTTATACTTCGCTAATTACTATATAGGTATCCCTGTAGGTAATGATATTATGCTTAGCTCATTACGGTTAGGGCTTATTGATTATCCCTTTTTATTTATTTTTATTTTTTCCCATAAATTTCTTCCAGTCCCCATGTACAATCCCTATTCCTTTAGTTTTAGCATACTCTTTATTTACATAAATATAGGCCCAGCACTCTTCTTCCTGTCCATTTTCTAAGATAACTTTTCTTTTTTGTCTTTCATATAGATTATCTTGTCCTTCACCTAAATACCCTTCTAATAAATCTAGGCTCTTTATGATTTTATCTTGTGCTATAGTGCATACTTCTCCATAGACGGACTCTTCCCCTTCCACTACCGCAGGATACCCTTCTGGCAAGTGATATAATTTCCCCTTAATTTGTCCTTTTACTAAATGCTTTACTCTATTTTTCAAGACTTTATCATGATTCCAAAAACTTGACATTAAAGAGCCATAAACAAATATTTTTTCCATTTTATATTTACTCCTTCAATATTCTTCCATCTAAGGGTAATAAAAAACTATTCAAATGAAGTCTTGAATAGTTTTTCTTGATAAATTATATTTTTACTAACAAATAGCTCCTGCCGCTACACAAATATCTTCCTGCTGATTAGCTGCAACTTCTACGCATATTTCTAATCCTTTAGTGATATCTTGTAACGCCATAGATGGCATATTGGCTTTATTCGTTACTTGTGCTGGAATATAAGGCACATGGATAAATCCACCACGTATGTGAGGATATTTCTTATTAATCATGTAAAGTACCCCATACATCACATGGTTACATACAAAGGTTCCTGCTGTATTAGATACTGAAGCTGGTATCCCTGCTTCTCCCATCGCTTTGGTCATTGCTTTAATAGGTAAGTTAGTAAAGTAAGCATTTTCACCATCTACGTAGACATTAGTATCTACTGGTTGATTGCCTTGATTGTCACAAATACGTGCATCATCTATATTGATGGCTACTCTCTCAGGAGTGATACCAAATCTTCCCCCTGCTTGACCTACTGAAATCACTACGTCTGGGTTATGACTTTCTATAGCTTCTTCTATCTTCTTTAAACTTTCACCAAATACTGTTGGAATCTCTAATTTAATAACCTCTATATTTCCTATTTGACTAGGAAGTCCTTTAACCGCTTCTAATGCTGGGTTAATAGCTTCTCCGCCAAAGGGATCAAATCCTGTAATAAGTACTTTCATAATCTGCCTCCTCTATTCTAACTTTTAAAATGCCCAAAAATACATCAGTAACACATGAATAGCTAGTAATGGTATAGCCACAAAAGCTTGATGTTTGATAACTGCATTTTTATTTTTTATCTGCAATAATGCCACTGGTAACATATTAAAGTTTGCTGCCATTGGTGTCAATAGTGTTCCGCAGTACCCTGCTGTTAATGCCAGTGTAGAAGCAATGACTACATCACCACCTTGTGCAAATACAAAAGGTACGCCTATTCCTACTGTAATAACTGAAAAGGCTGCAAAAGCATTTCCCATTACCATTGTAAAGAGTGCCATTCCCAGACAGTAAGCTATAACACCTACTAAAATATTTCCTTGTGGAATAATAGCCGTGATATTTTTTGAAATCACATCGCCTACTCCGGCCACTGTAAATAATGTTCCTAATGAAGCTAATAGCTGTGGCAAGATACTCATAGCCCCGATAGCTTGTAGCATACGGTCACTATCATTAGATATTGTTTTTACTGGTGCTTTAGTGATCCCAAGTGTTAAAACAAGGGTAATACATGCAGCAACTCCAATAGCTACAACTCCGCCTAAACTTGTAAACTTCGCAATAAGAATAACCATAACTGCAATTGTAATAGATGGAATAAATATTTTATTACCCAACTTTTCTGCTTGCGCGGTTGAAAAACTAGATTCTGGATTATCTGTCTTACCAATTTTCACTTGTTTACTTGCTGTTAATGCACCTATTACTAATAACAGTGCGCCAACAATCGCTCCAGGTATATAACTTCCAAATACAAATATTGTCCCTAGAATAGCCCAAAACAGAGTGGTTCCCATACGTGTCTGATGCGTTTCATCTTTGATCACCTTAAAGGCTGATAAATACATCATACATCCTACTAAAACATAAAATATCTCAAGTAATAAATCACCCATTATTTTTCACCTCTCTTACGGCTTAGCTTGCGTCTTATCTTTTTGTCTAAGTGGTAATTTTGCATAACCCCTAAGACTAAAGCAATAATGGCTACTGGGATAGCTGCCTCGGCAATTTCTAGCGTATCAGCTTGATAGCCTAGCTCATTTAATGTTCCCGCAATAAGTAATACTCCTGAATTAGCTAAGAATATATTTTGTGCAAAGAAATTTCCATAGTTATCAGCCGCTGCCGCTGCCGCTTTAATTTCTTCTCCTATTTCCTCATCTACTTCACCATATTCACCAACTGTAGCACCTTGTGCCATTGGCTCAATAAGTGGTCTAACAAACTCTGCATGTCCGAGTCTTACACCCATTGCAATAGCTACTTCACGGATAAGTAAGTAAAGTGATATGAGCTTTCCTGTAGAAAGACTTTTTATATTTTTAATTAAATAAGTCGCGCGTTCCTTAAGTCCATATCTTTCACAAATTCCTATAATCGGTAATATTAATAAAAATAACGCCATATGTCTTTGATTTATAAATGTGTCACCTATAGTATGTAAAATCTCTACAATACCCATATCTGCTACTAAACCAGTTACTATCCCCGCTGTTAAAACAACCGCAATCGTATCAAACTTCAGGATAAAACCAACAATAACAACTAAAATACCTATTAGCTGCATAAAATCCCTCCTTTTATGTTAACTATCTATCATTATATACATATTCTGTATAAAAATCCAGTTACTTATTTATATTGTTTTATATTTCCACCCTATTTCTATTTGCTTCTAGGCATTTTAGGCCTATAATCCCTTCTTTTATCCCCATGTTTCCTCATTTTCCTCACATTAAAGAAAGAGTGTCCTTCTCTAACTTGAGAAAAAAACTCCTTCTTTAATTGCTAGCTATTATAGTATTTCGATGCTTACCACATCATAACCTGCTTCATCTATTGCTTCTATTAATTGCTCATCACTTTCTTCTGTTTCTACTAACGCATATTTGCCTTCTAGATTCACTTCAACTTTACCTAATTCTTCTAGCGCCTCTCTTACGTGTTTTACACAATTCATACAGCTCATACCATCAATCATTATTTTCTTTTTCATTTTTCTATCTCCTCATCTTATCATCTATTTATTTAGCTCTAAATTTTGCTGATTTCTCAACTTATTTCTCTAGCTTACCATCAAAATTCAAAGTTAACTTACTAATTGAATTAATATCTCTTACCCTTTAAATCTCTTTAATCGTAGGGCATTAAGAAGTACGGATACTGAACTAAAGCTCATAGCTGCTGCTGCAATCATAGGATTAAGTAGTGGACCTCCAAAAACATGAAGTACTCCCATAGCTACAGGTATACCTAATACGTTATAAGCGAATGCCCAAAATAGATTTTGCTTGATATTTCTAATAGTTGCTTTACTTAATTTGATAGCTGTTGGTACGTCTTTCAAGTCACTCCTCATAAGCACAATATCCGCAGATTCAATGGCTACATCTGTCCCAGATCCTATGGCAATCCCTATGTCAGCTCTTGCTAAAGCTGGTGCATCATTGATACCATCACCTACCATGGCCACTATCTTACCTTGCTTTTGTAACTTCTTTACTTCATTCGCTTTGTCTTCTGGTAAAACTTCCGCTAAGACAATATCAATACCAACTTGTTTTGCAATAGCTTCTGCTGTCTTTTTGTTATCTCCGGTAATCATAGCTACTTGAATTCCCATTTTGTGAAGCGTTTTAACTGCCTCTTTACTACTTGGTTTTACCGTATCTGCTACAGCAATAATTCCGCCTAGCTTACCTTCTATTGCTATATACATAGGCGTCTTGCCTTCTTCAGCTAACTGATCTGATTTTTGTCCTAATCCTTCTATATCTATTTGTCTTTCTACCATTAGTTTTTTATTGCCTAATAAGATAGTTTTGCTATCAATCGTTACTTCTATACCATATCCTGGTATGGCATTAAAGTTATCTATTGCTTTTAGCACAAGTGCTCTATCCTCAGCTTCTTTCACAATAGCTTCTCCAAGTGGATGCTCAGAACCTTTTTCTGCACTAGCTGCTAGTAGGAGAATCTCTTCTTCACTAACCCCTTGTGTGATAATATCCGTTACTTTTGGTTTACCTTCTGTAAGTGTTCCTGTCTTATCAAAAACAATGGTATCAATCTTATAGGTCGTCTCTAGTGCTTCTCCGCCTTTAATCAGTACACCATTTTCCGCACCTTTTCCTGTTCCTACCATGATAGCTGTAGGTGTTGCAAGTCCTAAAGCACATGGGCAAGCAATAACTAGTACTGCAATGAATATAGTTAAGGCAAAGACCGTTGTTTCACCTGCAATAATCCAGCCTACAGATGCCACAATCGCAAGACCTATAACAATAGGCACAAAGTAGGCCGCAATCACATCTGCAAGTTTAGCAATAGGCGCTTTAGAACCTTGTGCATCCTCAACTAGCTTGACAATTTGAGCTAAAGCCGTGTCTTTCCCTACCTTTGTTGCCTTGTATTTGATAAATCCTGTTTTATTAATACTTGCTCCAATAACTTTACTACCTATGCTTTTCTCTACAGGTATACTCTCACCTGTTAGCATCGCTTCATCAATTGCAGTGCTACCTTCTATCACTTCTCCATCTACTGGAAGCTTCTCACCTGGCTTAACTAGCACCATATCGCCTACCACAACTTCTTCAAGTGGTAAAACCATTTCTTTACCATCTCTTATAACGGTTGCTGTCTTTGGTGCAAGCCCCATAAGTTTCTTGATGGCCTCTGATGTCTTACCTTTAGACACAGCTTCTAAGTATTTACCGAGTGTAATAAGTGTTAAGATAACTGCTGCAGATTCAAAGTATAAATGCATAGCATATTCATGATTGCCTCCTTGAATTTCTACAATCGCATAAATACCATAAATAAAAGCTGCTAATGTTCCAATGGCAATAAGTGAATCCATATTAGGGCTTAATTTAAACAGATTTTTTAGTCCTATTTTATAGAATTTATACCCTACAATCATGACAGGTAGGGTTAAGACTACTTGTATAAGTGCAAAGTTCAAAGGGTTCTCCATCGAGTCTATTATCTGTGGTAATGGCATACCTACCATATGTCCCATACTGATTACAAGAAGTGGAATAGTAAAAATCAGCGATACAATAAATCTAGTTAATAAGATTTGTCCTTCACTATATTTTTTCTCTTCTTTTTGCTTATCTTCTATACTTACTAATTTATATCCTGCTTTATCTACAGCAGCTTTTATTTGGCCATAGCCAATTTGGTCTTCATCAATAGTTACTGTTAGCTTTTCACTTGCATAGTTAAGTGATGATGTTTCTACACCTTCTAATTTCTTAACCACACGTTCCACTCTATTGGCACAGGCTGAACATGTCATCCCTTCTACATTAAATGTATAAGCTTTCACATTCTTACGTACTTTATAGCCAGCTTTTTCTACTACCTCTTCAACTTTCTTTTTATCAAGTTGCTCCTCGTTGTATTTAAGGATTAATGTTTCTGTTGCAAAATTCACATTGGCTGATTCTACCCCTTCTAACTTTTTCATTACTCTCTCTACTCTATTGGCACAAGCTGAGCAGGTCATGCCATCTATTTTAAATGTATCTTGAGTCATCTTTATTTCCTTTCTATTTGCTCATGACTTTTTCAAGTATGGCTATAATTTCATTCATCTTTTCATCCGCATTATTATTTTGACAAGCATCCTTCACACAATGATTAAGATGTCTTTTAAGTATCATTAAATTAGCTCTTTTTAATAAAGACTGCGCTGCTACAATTTGATTGGATATATCCATACAGTATCTCTCATCTTCTATCATTTTAATAATGCCTTCTATCTGACCTTTTGCTGTTTTAAGTGATTGTAAGGCCTTTTTTCTTTCTTCATTCATCGCTTTACCTCCTCCCCCCTAGGGGGTGTTGTATGTTTATATAATACTCGCTTTATTTATTTTGTCAATAGCTTATTTTAATTATTCCTTTTACTTTGCTATAAATTATTTTTATTTGATAACATACTCTATTTGTGGTATTATTTAGGTAATAAAATATTGGGAATGATGTTCTCCCATGGCAAAAGGCCAAAACCGCTTATTAAGCTGATGACTTCTGTAAATAATTAATTTACGGGGATATCAGCTTTTTTGATGTTAAATTTAAGGAGGATTTATATGTTAACCAGTTTAGCTTTAATTTTTTTACTAGGACTCGCTTTAGGAAGTATTTTTAATAAGTTTAGGCTACCCAGTCTACTTGGTATGCTACTTACAGGCATTATTCTTGGTCCTTATGCACTTAATTTATTAGATGACTCTATTCTTTCTATCTCAGGTGATTTGCGCCAGATTGCGCTTGTCATTATTCTCACACGGGCAGGCCTTGCTCTTAATATGGCTGATTTAAAGAAAGTAGGTAGACCTGCCATCCTCATGTGTTTTGTCCCCGCCTTATTCGAGATTGTGGGCATTGTACTTATTGCTCCAAAGTTACTTGGCATCTCTGTACTTGATGCCGCTATTATGGGCACTGTTGTTGCTGCTGTTTCTCCTGCAGTTATCGTGCCACGCATGCTTAAACTTATGGAAGAAGGTTATGGCGCTAACCATAGTATTCCTCAGCTTATTATGGCAAGTGCTTCTGTAGATGATGTTTTTGTTATCGTTTTATTTACATCTTTTACAGCCCTTGCAGATGGTGGTAGTTTCTCAGCACTGAGCCTTATTCAAATACCTTTATCTATCCTCTTAGGCTTAGTATTGGGTATTATAACAGGACTTATCTTAATGACCTTATTCAAACGTATGCATATGAGAGATTCTACTAAGACCATTGTCTTACTTAGTACATCCTTTTTGCTTATTGCATTAGAAAAATCACTTGAAGGTGCTGTGCCTATCTCTGGCTTATTGGCTATTATGAGTATGAGTGCGACTATTTTACAAAAGCATGACATACTTGCAAAAAGACTCTCCGGTAAATTCTCTAAGCTCTGGGTCGGTGCGGAAATCTTACTCTTTGTCTTGGTTGGTGCTACTGTTGATATTGAATATGCTTTATCTGCTGGCGCTCTGGCTATATTAGTTATATTAGCAGCCTTACTTTTCAGGATGACCGGTGTCTTTATCTGCTTACTCAAAACAAGTCTAAGCTTGAAGGAACGCGTATTTTGTGTGCTTGCCTATATGCCAAAAGCAACTGTGCAAGCCGCTATTGGTTCAATCCCTCTTGCTATGGGTCTTGGTTGTGGTCAGATTGTATTAACTGTTGCAGTTCTTGCTATATTAATTACTGCTCCACTTGGTGCCCTAGGCATCGATCTTACTTACGAAAAACTCCTAAACACCTAGTGCCAGGAGCATTAGCTCATTTTCTCTATAAAAATAGGACTATCTTAAAACGATAGTCCTATTTTTATCCTCATAAACTGTTATTTCTTCTCTATCCTATACAATAAATATTGTATAAATATGGCATAATTACGGTATAACTATGTGATTTGGCAAGAATAAATTAATGTATCAGTTGTTCTAATTGATTGTACAATACCGTTGTATCTTTCCCCTCAATATCAAACCATGCCAAAGGAAATTTCCTCAGAGAATAAAAATGACTTACTCCCTTATATACATTTCTTATCTCAAGCTGCCCAGTATTACTTATCCAATACTCATAGTGTAATTTATCCTTATCATAGTTAGAGGATATGATCCCTATTCTTATTATCTTTCTTTTTCTCTTGGTTTTATTATCCCCATAATTCTAAACATCTTCAACATAAGTGGAATGTAGGTACAAACAAAAATCCCTACAGCTATAAAGGCTGCTGGTTTGTGCGCTTTTTTAGGTAGAGCAAGTCCCCACATAATCCCCATTGCACAAAGACAGAACTTAATGAGTGCAAGGTCTTTCCAATCTGACTGATTAATAAACTCATCTGCATAACCAAATATTTTTCCCATGCCTATCTCTCCTTCTCTTATCTAACTATTCTTACTTTATATAGTATCATCATATACTCAATAAATAAAGCACCTACTGTTGTGAACTACACGCCACTTTAGAAGTGGGTGCTTCTTAGGTAAAGAAAACTAATGTTTTCTAATTTACTAAGCTACAAGGCTAGTTCCTAACCCTATTGATAGATGCACTTTATAGTGCTAATTGTAATAAGTTTTTACTGGCATTTATATCTCTGTCGTGACATGTATGACAGTTAGGACAGTTCCATTCTCTAAGTCCTAAGTTCTTTACATCTGAATTTTTATAACCACAAACAGAACATAATTGACTACTTGCAAAGTGTTTATCTGCTATAATAACTTCTCTACCGTACCACTTAGCTTTATATTCAACCATAAGCCTAAATTGATACCAAGATACTTCTGATATTGCTTTTGCTAACTTATGATTTTTCATCATATTCTTTACAGACAAATCTTCCATAACTATCACTTGGTTTTCGTTGATGAGCTTGGTAGATAACTTGTGAAGAAAATCAGTTCTTTGATTGACTATCCTCTCATGTAGTTTTGCTACTTTAAGTCTTACCTTGTTACGATTGCTAGAACCTTT
>JAVVPO010000033.1:0-23396 GCA_036655715.1 Cellulosilyticaceae bacterium
ATAGTATTAATCCTATTCTTCTCAATGGTTCTTGGGCTATAGGATTTATTGGGCTTGCTGAAACCCTTACAGCGTTAATAGGCTCCCATCATGGTGAAAGTGAAGAGGCTACAGCTCTTGGCTATGACATTATTAAGTACATTCGAAGCTTTACCGACGAAACAACAAAAGAGACTCATATGAACTGGAGCTGTTATGCTACCCCAGCCGAAGGCTTAAGCGGTCATTTCATTGCTCAAGATAAAGCTAGATTTGGTATTATTTCTGGTGTGACAGATAAAGATTATTACACTAATAGTTTCCACATACCTGTAGGCTATCCTATTTCTATCATTGACAAAATTCAAATAGAATCACCTTTCCACAAAATGTGTAACGCCGGCCATATTAGTTATATAGAGGTAGATGGCTATCCATCTGCTAGCACTATTGAAAAAATCATAACCTATGCTTATAAACATTCAAACATTAGTTATTTAGGCATTAATTTCCACCTGAGATACTGTAAAGATTGTGGTGAGATAATCCAAGATGGTGTACAAGCTTGTCCTTGTTGTGAGAGCCTAAGTATTCAAGGCATTAGCCGTGTAACAGGTTATTTAAGCCTTGATGAACGTTTTGGAGTAGGTAAGTCTGCCGAGCGTAGGGATAGAGTTTCCCATGACACGTCAAGTAGACATACTTATACAGTCTAATGGATACCTTACAAGTTGCAGGATTTCTAGATCATTCTACAGTCAACGGCGACGGCTTTAGATCCACTATTTTCTTATCAGGGTGCAACCACCATTGCCCCTCTTGCCACAATGAAATCATGCAACAATTTGACTATGGCGACTGTACTCCTCTTTCTATACTTATAGAGCGTATTAAGAAGAATCTCCCACTTATAGATGGTATTACCCTATCTGGAGGCGATCCGTTTGAGCAAAGTGTTTCCCTTCTTCCTCTTCTTAAGGTTATTAAATCACTCCAGTTATCTGTTTGGGTTTATACGGGCTATACTTATGAAGAATTACTTAATAATCCCTCTCACGCTCGCCTTTTGCCCTATATAGATGTTTTAGTAGATGGCAGATACATTGAGGCCCTTAAAACAGGTACTCTTAAATATATAGGTTCTTCTAACCAACGTATACTACAACTTACTGGTGGTAGAATTTCAAAGCTTTTAAGCTTCTAAATTATTAACTATTTCAGTCTATAAACATAAAGAACAGGTGGTATCTAGCAAGTTCTCTTGCTAAATACCACCTGTTCTTTATGTTTAATAAATTTTTCTAACTTCTTCCCTTATCCCATTGAAATACAACAATGCCCACTAGTATAATGCAAACGCCTACTAACTTCATCCATTCAAAAGGTACTTTCTTTTCTCCAAACCATCCGAAAATCTGAATAAGATAAGCGCCTATCATCTGAGCAACTAATATTAGCATGGTTGCTGGCGCTGGCCCTAACTTAGAGATGGCTATGATAACCGTATAGACTATCGCTGCGCCTATGAATCCACTGAGTAAATAAATTTTATTCACGCTCTTAAGTCCTGTTAGATTGGCATCTCTTACAAAGAACAAAATAGCAAGTGCCAAAATAAGTCCACCCAATTGTTCAATGGTATTAGCAAACCATATGCCTAGTTTTTCTGTAAGCCTTGTATTCCAAACTCCCTGTATACTCATAAGTAAGCCCGAAATAAGAGCTATGATGCTTGCCATTTTGTACCTCCTAAGATAAATCATTAACTTACCTTAGTTTGTATCTTTTAACAATTTTTATACTTTAAAGCAGATGAATTCCATTTCTTTCACAAACATCTATCATCTCATCTTGCCAAATAGAAGCCTGCACTTCTCCTATATGCGCCTTTTGTAGGAAGAACATACAAATTCTTGATTGTCCTATTCCGCCTCCTATAGTATAAGGTAATTCGCCATTTAGTAACATATGATGGAACTCTAGCTTTTCTCTTTCTTCACAATCAGCTGCTTTTAGTTGCTCTTTAAGAGATTTTTCATCTACTCTTATTCCCATAGATGATAACTCAAATGCTCTTTCTAAAACTGGATTCCAGAACAATATATCTCCATTGAGTGCCCAATCATCATAGTCAGGTGCTCTACCATCATGTTTTTCTCCATTGCTTAAGATATCCCCAATTTGCATAATAAACACTGCCTTTTTGTCTTTGCAAATCTCATTTTCTCTTTCTTTCCCTGTAAGATGTGGATAAGCTTGCAACAGCTCCTCAGAAGTTATAAAAGTTATTTCATCCGGTAACCACTTATCTAGCAGTGGATATTCATGAGCAATGAAGTTTTGCGTTTTAAGGAAGGCATTGTAGATTTTTTTAACCGTCTGTTTAAGATACTTTTCTGTTCTCATATCAGTAGTAATAACTTTTTCCCAATCCCATTGATCTACATAGATAGAATGTAAATTATCAAGCTCTTCGTCACGTCTTATAGCATTCATATCTGTGTAAAGTCCTTCATCTACCCCGAATTTATAACGCGCCAAAGCCATACGTTTCCACTTAGCTAAAGAGTGAACTATTTCAGCCGTTTCATGATTATCATCTAATATATCAAATGCTACAGCTCTTTCACTACCATTTAAGTTATCATTAAGCCCAGTGTGTGGCTTAACAAATAGTGGTGCTGAAACACGGGTAAGGTAAAGCTCATAAGCTAATGCACTTTCAAAGTAATCCTTTAGTTTTTTAATAGCTACTTCTGTTTCACGAAGGTCTAATTTGGCTTCATAGCCTTTAGGGATAATTAATTGCATAATACTCACTCCTTTTAATTTTTAGATACAAAAAAACCTCCGCCTTTATAATAATATAAAGGGACGAAGGTTACTCGCGTTGCCACCCTGATTGACCTATTAGCTAGATCCTCTTAGTAACGTACAGAAATTTTTCGATACGTTTTAGATATAACGGTCTAAACCCGTCTAAGCCTACTAGGATACTCCTTTCGGTTAGCTGCTCCAAGATGTTCTTCAGCAATATCCCTGCTACTGGTTTTCAGCTTCCCCAGCTCTCTGTGAGTTTTGACTATTACTTACTCTTCTTATCATCACTTTTAAATACGATATAATTTAAATATAAATTGAATTATAAATAAGTTTAGTTTTTTTGTCAATCATATTTCGATTTATTTGTAAAATGGTAAAAATTCATTCCAATCTAATGGTTCCTGGGTATAATTTGCTTCTATATAGGCAATAAATCTTACTTCTATTCCCTCTATATGTTCTGTCAGTTTGTCAGTAAGTGACTCTCTATCACCTATTTCTAACAATCTTACTATTTCTCTATGTTCTTCTATATCAGATTTTCTTGATTCTACCAAATGATAGATATACATAAGATATCGTTCTACTGTGACAAAAATATTTCTATACGTATCACTTAATTGCGCATTACAGGCACTATCACAAATCAACTCATGAAATAGTCTATCATATCTACTAAAGCTGAAAATATCTTCTTCATTTTCCATCTTGTTTATTAAATACTTCATCTTATCAATTTGAGCGTCTATTTCATTTGTAGCTATACGTGCGATACTCCCTATTTCAAGTATCTTTCTAAGTTCAAAAATCATTTTCATTTCTTTTAAACTTAAAGTCGTTACAAGAGCTCCCTTGTTTCTTATACAGGTAACTAGTTTTCCTGCCTCAAGCTGTATAAGCGCCTCTCTTACTGGAATTAAACTTACATCAAACTGCTTGGCTATTTCATCCTGCTTTAACTGTACTCCCCCCCGAAATTGTCCATGTAAAATGGCTTCTTTTAAAGCTTCAGCAATAAGGTCTGGCATGTTTTTATAACTTTGCATCTTATTAGTCGAAAACGTTTGAATATTCATAAAAATATTATACCAAATTATATCGTTATTTTATATAATATACTTTATATTTCTAATAATTATTTATTTATCAAATCTTTCACAACTTCACTGGCTATAATAAGTCCTGCCACTGATGGAACAAAAGCGACGCTTCCTGGTGTCTGCCTTCTTTTACTTAGAATACCTCCAGCTGCTACAGGCTCTTTGTTTTCTTTCTTATTTTGAGGCACAATCGGTGTTAAAGGTTGTTCTTTTGAATACACGACTTTTAATTTCTTTACACGTCTTTCTTTAAGTTCTTTTCTAAGTACTTTTGCAAGTGGACAGACTGACGTCTTATAAATATCTGTTATTTCAAATCTTGTAGGATCTAGTTTATTTCCTGCTCCCATTGAACTCATGATAGGTATATCACGCTTTTTGGCCTCTACAATAAGGTCAATCTTAGCCGTAACCATATCAATAGCGTCTACAATATAATCTGCCTCATACGCAAAGAATTCTTCTCTTGTTTCTGGCAGATATAACTTATTAAGTGTAATGACTTCACACTCTTCACTAATTTTCTTGATGCGTTCTTTCATTGCCTCTACTTTTGGCATACCTATTGTATCCAAAGTTGCTGGTAACTGCCTATTGATATTACTCATGGCTACTACGTCTGCATCGATAAGAATAAGTTTACCTACACCACTTCTAGCTAAAGCTTCTACTACAAATGACCCTACTCCGCCTACTCCAAATACCATGACTGTACTTTTTTCTAATTGATTTAATCCCTCTGTACCTATTAATAATTCTGTTCTTGAAAATTTATGTTCCATATCATTATTCTCCTTAGTCTATCTTTACTCCCTTATTATAACATTGTATAAAATAGTTGTTAAGGCTTTAAAATGTAGTATATAATAAAGTTTGGAGGTGTATCTTTATGCCAAAAATTATACATGATTTAGATAAGCGTATTGAAAAAGCTGCTATTACGCTTTTTAGTGAACATGATTTTAATGAAGTTGATATGAAAATGATTGCTAAGTCCTGTCAAATTGCCGTTGGAACACTTTATAATTATTATCCTAATAAGAAACAGTTATTTATTAATGTCCTTTTAACAAGTTGGGAATCTACAGCACTTACTTTAGATAAAATTTATGATGCTGAACTTTCTCCTGAGGAGAAATTGTCTTATAGTATTGAAGTTTTGTATGATGATATGACAAAAAGAAAAGGTATGGGAAAACATATTTATGAAATTTTAGCTAATTATGAAATGGAAGAAGAACTAACAGAAATTTTTCATATTATATTTTTTAAAATCGAACGTCTTTTTGAGGAATTTCAGAAAAAAAGTTTTTCTTTCAACTGTGAGTTTATGAATATAAGACTTACAAAATCTTTGATTGTTGTCATTCAAAATACTTTTACGTCTTATCCTGATGCGAGAGAAGATAATCTTCACTTTATCCAGGACTTTTTCTATAATTCTATGCACGTAGATATGAGCTTAAAGACGACTTACTTAGAACACCAAATATAAAAATAAAGGGATAGTCCAATCATCGATACCTGCCAATCTAGCTTATCGGTGATTTGGATTATCCCTTTTAATTTATGAACAAATGTGGTATCTAATACTTTGTATAGGTACCATTACATCTTTATAGATTAGGTATTTGCCAATCTATTGGTGTTTTGCCCTCATTTTGTAGGATTTCGTTTGCTTTTTTGAAATGATCACTTCCGAAGAAGCCTCTGTGGGCTGAAAGTGGGCTTGGGTGTGGTGCTTCTAGGATATGGTGGTTCGGATTGGTAATGAGGGCTGCTTTTTTTCTAGCTGGTGCTCCCCATAACATGAAGATAATGCTTTCTTCTCTTTCATTCAAGAGGGTAATCACTTTATCTGTGAAGATTTCCCAACCGATATCTTTGTGTGATTGTGGCTGACCTGCTCTAACGGTTAGGACTGTGTTTAGGAGAAGTACTCCTTGTTTTGCCCAGTTCATTAGGTAGCCGTTATTAGGTATGTCACAGCCTAAAGTGGCGTGTAGTTCTTTATAGATATTTTGCAGCGATGGTGGTGTTGGTATATTAGGACTTACAGAAAAAGCCATGCCATGGGCTTGATTAGGTCCATGATAAGGGTCTTGACCTAGTATCACAATTTTAGTTTCTTTGTAGCCTGTTGCTTTTAAGGCATTAAAAATATCATGCATATCTGGATAAATAGCATAACTTGCATATTCTGCTTTTAATACCTCTCTTAGTTTTAAATAATAAGGTTTTGCAAATTCCTCTTCTAAGTACGTATCCCACTCATTATTAAATAGTATCATATAGTCTCCTCTATCTTTTTAAATATTCTTACCAAACCCCTCACCCATTACTTCATGTAAGTTTTGAACTGTCATAAAAGCATTGACATCTGTTTTTTGTACATGTTGTTTGATGAGTATAAATTCTTTTCGTCCTACTACTGTTGTAATGACCTTTTTAGTCTCTTTACTATAAGCTCCCTCAGCTTTATAAATAGTTGCTCCTCGTTCTAGGTCTTCTAAAATATATTTATTGATCTCCTCGCAGGATGCTTCGCTACTAGGTATAATCATCATATATTTCTCTACATTAAACCCTGAAATAAAGAAGTCAATCATAACACCTGTTCCTAGTACTCCTAGTGCAGCATATAATCCTTTTTCAATACCAAAAGTTCCTATTGCCAAGATTACTACAACTGCATCTGCAATTAATAAACTAACTCCTATGTTAAGCTGTGTATACTTTGAAATAATTTTAGCTATGATATCCGTTCCACCCGAAGATGCCCCTTGACTAAAGACAATGGCTTGCCCAAGGGATATACAGAGTATACCAAATATTAATATAACTAAACTATCCTCACTTAATGGTGCTATATTTGGGGTAATGGTTTCATAAATCCTGGTTGCAATAACAATAGATAAACTAGAAGAAATACTTCTAATACCAAAATTTTTACCTAGTACTACAAATCCTATGATAAACATTATCGCATCTAAACACAGAATAATCAAACTGATAGGTACCTTTGTCAAAAAACTTTGCACTACAATAGCTAGCCCACTTATTCCTCCTGCCGCTAACTGCGCTGGTGCCCAGAAGTAATAAATACCTGCAGCAATAATAAGTGACCCTAAAAATATCTTGAGATATCCCATAATTGTTTTTTTCATGCTTTTACCTCCTATATTTTATTCCTCTTTTTGGATGAGGATTTCTTTTTGTTTTCTAGAAAGCTGTTTAATAGCATATTCTCTTTTCATTGCTTCACTCTTAGTTTGACTCTCTTCTATATACACAAGGTGTACAGGTACCCTACACCTTGTGTATTTGGCTCCCTTACCCTCATTATGTGCTTTTATTCTCTTTTCTATGTTACAAGTATATCCTGTATAATAAGTTTTGTCTTTACATTCTACAATATATGTATAATACAATTTCCCATCTCCTTACATATTTCAGTTTATTAGGCATAAAATATAAAGTACACATTCACCTATCTGTAAGGAGGTAAAATATGAATAGTGCTGGTAATATTAAACACGTATTTCCTGGCAGTAATACCCCTCAAGGCTTTGTTTCCTTTTTTTCTTATATTTTATCACAAAATGAAGCAAATAAAATCTACTCTATTAAAGGTGGTCCTGGCACAGGAAAATCATCCTTTATGAAACGTGTAGGCAACTACCTAGTGGATCAAGGCATTGACGTAGAATTCTTCCACTGCTCTTCTGATCCTAATTCTCTAGATGGGATTTGTATTCCTTCCCTCAAAATTGCCATGGTCGATGGAACTGCTCCTCATGTCATCGATCCTATTCACCCTGGCGCTGTAGATGTAATTCTTAACTTTGGCTGTTTGTGGGATGAAGCAAAAGTTAAAAATTACCGTGAATCTATTATAGAAAGTACTACCAAAATAGGTCGTACCTTCAAAAAAGCCTACTTTTATTTAGCAAGTGCAAAAAATATTTATGATGGTTACTTATTTACAGAAGAGACAGCTATTGATGAATTAGCAAAAGTTAATCTAGAAAACGCAATTTTAACTGATATTTTTAAAAATATCAAACCAACAGGTACTTTAGGCTCTGATAGGCACTTATTTAGCTCTGCCATCACACCTGAAGGTTTTGTAGATTATCTTACGAGTATTATTGGCAAAACCAAGAATACTTATTTCTTCAAAGAAACCCTAGGTTGTAACAGCAAGAACCTTATGAATCAAATCAGAGATAAAGCCACTTCTTTAGGTTATAAAATAGAATGCTATCACTCTCCTATTGATACATCAAAAATCGAAGATCTTATCATCCCAGAACTTGATATAGCTATTACAACAAGTAATCCTTTCCACAAAGCTAAAATTTTTCCAACTCATATTTATGATTTTACTAATTGTCTCATTTCAAGTCTTCTTAAAGATATCCAGCCCGACTTAGATAAAGACAAAAAACTTATGACTGAACTTTTCAATAAAGGCATTAACACCATCTCTTTATCTCATAAAATGCATGATATCCTTGAAGCTTATTATATCTCTGCTATTGATTTTTCTGAAGTAGAGCCTATCTTTAATAACGTCATAGAAGAAATTTTAAGTTTTAAAAAATAAACCAATAAAAAGAGATATCTATCCCTTAGATATCTCTTTTTGTCGGTCTTTCATTATGTGATTTAATTCATTAAAGAAACTTACTACTGATTTTTTATCTACTGAGAATTCTACATATCCTTTATATCTTAGAATATAATAACTTGGATCATAAGGTATCAGCTCAATAGTATAGTTTGTATTATCTTTCAGATGATACGTTATCTTAATCTCTGCAGTTCTTTCTTCCTTTTCCTCAAATTCAGGATTAACTAATGGCTTATAAAGACTAATGGCTCCTAGATAACTTAGTAAAGACTCCGTTTGTTCTAGCGTCATAGGCACTTCTCCTATATAACTTGCCCATTCCACAGGTCCCTTAGCTACCTCTACCTTATCTCCATCTGCTTGCGCCTTAGTTGCCTCTACGTTAACTATCTCTACTTGTTCCTTAGCTGTATAAGGTTTATCTAGTATCCACTCCATAACCGCATCACCTTGTTGCAAGGTAATACTCGTTAAACTTTCAAGATGCGGCACATAAATTTCTTTACGAATTAAATCAAAAGGAACAATCCCTTTAAAAGAATTTATTTTTTCATTTAACATTTTATAGATGTAAGGACTTCCGCTATATTTGAAGTAAATATAATCTCCATCTACTTTCCCAAATTTAATAGTATATTTGCCATTAAGCTCTATCATTAAACTTGGTTTATCTAATCCATACACCTCTAACTGCTCAGTATCTGTGGTAACAAATTTATCTCTTTGGAAAGTTTCTAATTGCTCTAAATAGCCTTCCATCTGCTGGTTATTTACTTCATGTACTGTTTTAAAAGCTTCTTCTACTAACCAAGTATCATATCCTGGTGTTCCTCTTTTAGGATTTCTTACAAATTTAATGCGCTTATCATTTTCTATAATAATCATTTGCTGAATATCACCAACAGATGGCATATTCATTTCTTTAGATACAATATCTTCTTTATTATAAAAAACATCATTTAGTTGGCTATGTGCTACTAAATAAATAGCTTCAGTTGTATCACTCCATATGTAACTCGCATCTTGGCCTGATACATTATTTCCTATTCTAATTGTTTCAGAAACATTTGCCTTATCATATATAGTAATCATCTTTGAATTCTCGCTGATCCCATAAGTTCCTATATCTTGAACGTTACTAATCATCTGGAAAGAATTCATCTGATCTAATTCATTAATCATCATCTTAATCTTATCTTGCTCATATTCTAATTCGTTTACTTCTTCATCCACCCATAGCTCACCTTGTTTATTAAATATAAGACTTTGACCATCATAAATCTCTATACGCGCTATGTCCGTAGCAGCTATTGTATACATTTTCGCCTCTACGTTTTCTACTATCTCTGTTTTCTTATATTCATTCCATTTAGTTAATGCAAATAGGCCCACTAAAACAATTACTAGACTAACTATAGCTGTGAGCATCCATTTTTTCTTCATTAGATTTCCTCCTTAAGTTAACCGCTTCCTTACCTTTTTACATCATAAAGGAGTTGCCCCCTTTTTGTAAATAGTGTTTTAAAATATCTTTCTATTTCATAGGATATACTATAAAGACTTTTTAAATTCTTTTTTTTTATATCAATTGTTAAATTCTTTAAACTAAGGTAAACTATAATTAATAATTCCATTTCTTTTACGAAGGGGGAAATTGCTATGCTACTAGCTCATAGTCACTTTATACCATTCGACTTACTTTCTAATTTCTTAACGCGTACCTATCTTGATACACTCGAAGCCCTTTACCATCATAGTGACTATCAATTAGATTCTCCAAATGCTTCTTTAGAAACTATTAAATCACTCAAATCTTTTCTTTTTATCTTTCAAAACAATAATAGAAATATAGAGATTTTACAAAAACAAGTTTTTGATTGTTTTACACCTTACACCTATTTGAGTAAGACTGAAATTCTAAAGCAAGAATTAGATATTTATCCTGATGCCACTAAAAGTTTTTGCGTAAGCAAACGCTCTTTCACTATTCCCACACTTAGAAAAATCTATGCTAAAAATATTTTATCTATAAAAAAACAATCTAGTTATGAATTTTGGGCAAACTACAATATCGTTTTCATTCATATGCATAGAAATTTAGTTTATCATCGTTTTCACGAAGAATCAAGTTTACCTAAGATTCTTACAGCCTCTACTGCTACTGATTTTATTGTTTTTGTTTGGGAATATTACTTAGATCATTTAGTTACCATGCATAATTTTGAATATATTTTAGAAACCATCAATATGCTTTCTAACTCTTTACTGCCACAAGCCGATTACTTAATTAACTATCTTAAAAACAAGTTATATCTTATTGAATATTCAAGTGAGCTAGATGTCCTACTAAAACAATTATCGTAAATTACATGACTAAAGAGGTTATTGCTAAATTCATTTGCAATAACCTCTTTAGTTACTTACCTACATTTTTTCTTTAATATCTGAACTAATTTTTTAAGATCTTTTCCATTCTTTCCAAACTGTTCTAACTTTTTAGTTCCTATAATCTCTAGGACCTCTTCTTTTATTCTCGTTTCTATTTCATCTTGTTCTGCTTGTAATATAGCCAAGGTAATATACAGTACAATACTTTCTTCCTCTTCTAATACATCCCCATATTGTTCAAGTATCTGAGTAGTCACCTCACAAGCGTCACACCCATCCTCCATATATGAATCCCATTCTACAATAATATCTTCTGTGAATTCACACTCAAGTGAATCTAATATTTCTCTCATACCTTACCCCTCTTTCATAGGCTTTATTGTTATATCTATTATTGAATAAGTTTAAATATAACAAATTCTCAATAACTTCTTGTTGCTTTTTTTTCTAAAACATGATTTAATATGAGTAATAATAATTATTAAATAGGAGTGTTTTTATGTTAGCAACTACTGAACTACTAAAATCAAAGAAATTAAAGGTAACTCCTCAACGATTAGCTATATTCCATATGCTATATCATACAAAAGCTCATCCTAGTGCCGAAACTATTTATAACTCCCTTCGTGACACTCATCCAACAATGAGCTTAGCAACTGTTTACAAAACTTTAGACGCATTAGTGAAGTCAGATTTAGTACAGCAACTTAATGTAGGTGAAGATTCTTTTAGATATGATGCAACACCTCAGTCTCATCCACATATGATTTGTACTGAGTGTCATGCTGTTCATGATATGGAATTAGACTTTATCGATGAGTTTAGAGACAAAGTGAGACAACATACTGATTTTGTTTTATCTCATGAACAATTATATTTCTATGGTATCTGTCCTATCTGCCAAGCAAAAAAATAACTTTCCCAAAAGGTAAGTTATTTTTTTATGTATTTATTTACAAATATCTCTATACGTCTTAAAGCTTCTTTTAACTCATCTACTGAGTAGGCATAAGAACATCTTACAAAGCCTTCTCCGGATTCTCCAAAAGCCGTACCTGGCACAACCGCTACCTTTTGCTCTAGTAAAAGTTTTTCACAGAACTCTTCACTTTGCATACCTGTTTCCTTGATAGATGGAAACACATAAAATGCTCCTTCAGGTTCAAAACAAGAAAGTCCCATACTTCTAAATCCTTCTACTAAGATACGTCTTCTCTGGTCATAAGCATTTCTCATATACGTTACATCATCATCACCATTTTTCATAGCTGCTATGGCTGCATACTGGCTCGTCGTTGGTGCAGACATAATAGCATATTGGTGTACCTTTGTCATAGCAGCAATAATAGGTTCTGGCCCTAATACATAGCCCAGTCTCCATCCTGTCATAGCATAGGCTTTAGAAAATCCACTAATAACTAGCGTTCTTTCATACATTCCCTCTATATTAGCAATAGATACATGCTCTTCATCGCCATATGTCAGCTCACTATAAATTTCATCTGATAGTACTATAATATTTTTGTTTCTTAACACTTTAGCTATCTTCTCTAAATCTTCTCTATCCATGATAGCTCCCGTCGGATTACTAGGATAAGGTAAGATAAGTACTTTTGTTTTATCTGTAATATGTGCTTCTAATTCCTCAGCTGTTAGCTTAAAATTGTTTTCTTCCTTTGTCGCAATAGGCACAGGTACTCCTTCAGCAAAAATAGTACATGGCTTATAACATACAAAAGAAGGTTCTGGTATAAGTACTTCATCGCCTGGCTCAAGAAGTGTTCTTAATGCCCCATCAATTCCTTCACTTCCCCCTACTGTAACTAAGGTCTGTGTTTTAGGCGCATATTCTAAATTAAATCTTCTTTTCATATAATGACAGATTTCCTCACGTAGCTCCATAAGCCCTGCATTGGCTGTATAAACAGTCTTACCTTTTTCCAGAGAGTAGATGCCTTCTTCCCTGATATGCCATGGTGTATCAAAATCTGGCTCTCCTACCCCAAGTGAGATAGCATCACCCATTTCATTTACAATATCAAAAAATTTTCTAATACCTGATGGTGGTATATCTCTTACTTTCTTTGCAATCATATTTTCTATTATCATAATGAAACTTTCATCCTCTCATCTTTTTTAGTTTCTTCAAATATCACACCATGATCTTTGTATTTTTTAAGTACAAAGTGAGTACCTGTACTAAGCACAGACTCAAGGGGTGCTAGTTTTTGTCCTACAAACAACGCAACTTCTTTCATTGTTTTTCCTTCAATAATAACCGTTAAATCAAATCCACCTGACATGAGATACACAGCTTGTACTTCCTTGAATCTATAAATTCTTTGCGCTGTCTTGTCAAATCCTTCTCCTCTTTGAGGTGTCACTTTGACTTCGATTAAAGCTGTTACTAATTCTTTAGCATCTACTTTATCCCAATTGATAAGCGTCTTATAGCCACAAATCACTTGATCCTTTTCTAATTCTTCTATAGCTAAGCGTACTTCTTCTGCCTGTATCCCCAACATAACGGCTATATCTGCCGGGCTGTACTTACTTGTTTCATCTAATATTTCTAAAATTCTATTTTTCATCGCTTTATCTCCTTTTCTATAATCACTCTATTTTTCTCTACCTTAGCTTAATCTTAATTCTTTTTCCAATACTGATTACTCTTTTAAATGCAATATGACCTTATAAAGTTCATCACTCTCAGGTGCTACTAACTCATATTCCAGATTAGCTTGTCTTACTTTTTTTTCTATTGGTGTAATGTGGCCTATAATCGTTGCCTCAATCCCTTTTTCCTTTAATAGTTCTACACACTTCTCACCTTCTGGTGTTGTCATAATCATAGAACCACTTGAAATAAGCCTATAAGGAGATATACCACAGCACTTGCAGATTTCTTTTGTGCACTTAAGTACGGGTATCTTATCAAGTTCTACCGTAATACCGACCTCACCGCACTCTGCCACTTCATAACATCCTCCTAGTACACCCCCCTCTGTTACATCATGCATACTAGTCACATGAACTTGGTGAATTACTTTACTTTCTTCTATAACTGATAAATGTTCTTTAAGTGCTTTTGCCTCTTCTATTATTTCCTGACTTAAGTGCTTAGCAAGTACCTGCTCATAATCATGTGCAATAATTGAAGTGCCTTCAATCCCAGCCCATTTAGTTAAGATGACATCATCTCCCACCACGGCTCCATTTGTACAAACTAATTCGCCTTTTTTAACTTTACCTATAACCGTCGTTGAAATAATAGGTCGTATGACGGCATCTGTTACTTCACTATGCCCTCCAAGTATAACTACATTATTCTTTTTTGCTGTATGATGAATATCTTTCATAATGCAGTGAATATCTTCCTTCGTTGCACCTACTGGTAATAAAAGTGTTACTAATATTCCAACAGGTTCAGCTCCAGCCGAACTTACATCATTACAAGAAATATTAACTGCTAAATGACCTATCTCACTGATTGCACCAGTTATAGGGTCTGTAGATAAAACAATTTGCATATCTGACTCAAATTCCAGCACGCTACAATCTTCGCCCACACTTGGATAAACAACAATTTCATCTCTTTTAAAATTCAGTTGATTAAATATTTGTTCTTTCAATATATCATTAGGTACTTTCCCTGGCTGTATCATATATATGTACTACAAAACGATGTAGCATCCCTGCCTTTCTTTTATATGCTTGGTATTTCTTTATAATTATATCATATATTCTTTTTGCTAATCTATCAATTACAAAAAATTTACACTTTATCAGACTAAAATTAAAAAGCTACTAGAAAATTGTTTAAATTTTTTAAGTAGCTTAAATTCATTATTCTCTATTTTATGACTTACTCTTTGGTTTTGATAACACTGCAGCCAAATACCCAAAAACAACGGCAGCTGTAATCCCTCCAGCCGTTGCCTTAAGCCCTCCTGTCATAATACCAAATATACCTTCTTTAGCTACCTCTTCCATCGCCCCCTTAGCAAGGCTATATCCAAACCCTACTATAGGCACTGTAGCACCTGCACCTGCAAATTCTACTAATGGCTCATAAAGACCTAATGCTCCAAGAACTGCTCCAGCAAGTAAAAATACCACCATCACTCTTCCTGTCAATAATTTAGTTCTATCCATCATTATCTGCCCAATAGCACAGATAAGTCCTCCTACGATAAATGCTTTTAGATAGTCCATACTCTCTCTCCTCTACTACATACTAATGCTCACTGCATGAGCAATACCAGATATACTTTCCCCTTGTTGTGAAGAACATAAACTCATCAAAGCACCTGTTGGAACAAGCAATATCTTCTTACATTTTTTTTCTAATAATTGTTTATACCAAAATCCTGCAAAAATCGAAGCACTGCATCCACACCCGCTAGCACCTGCATGGGTGTCTTGGTCCTCATCATTAAACATCATCACACCGCAGTCAGTAAATACATTGGATAAATCTACACCTAATTTTTTTGCTAAATCTTTGGCTATATCTAATCCATATTGCCCTAAGTCTCCAGTAACAATAAAATCATAATCGCTAGGTTTCTGATTTGTATCTTGCAGGTGGGTTAAAATAGTATCCACTGCAGCTGGTGCCATAGCAGCTCCCATATTAGCTACATCTTTTATATCAAAATCCACTATTTTCCCTGTAGTTATGCTTTCAATCTTAGGTCCGACCCCTGCGTTGCTAATAACAACATATCCACATCCTGTCACCGTCCACTGCTGAGTAAGCGGTCTTTGCCCACCATATTCCATAGGCATTCTAAATTGTCTTTCTGCTGTCACAAAGTGACTGCTTGCTCCTGCTATAACACAATTTGCAAGTCCGCCGCCCACTAACATACTAGCAACTCCCATAGACTCACCCATTGTTGAACAAGCACCATATAATCCAAGAAATGGTATATTAAAATCTTTGACACCTATACTGGTTCCACTAATTTGATTTTGTAAATCTCCAGCTAATAAATACTGAATATCTTGTGGCTGCTTTTCCGCCTTAGTTAATAGTGCCTGGATAGTTTGCTTAATCATAGCACTTTCACCTTTTTCAAAAGACTCTTGCCCTAACTCTTCATCTGGTAACTTATTATCAAAATACTCCCCTAGTGGACCCTCTGCTTCTTTCGGTCCTACTGTAGAGTATGCACAAGTAATCACAGGTGGATTTTTAAATACAATAGTTTGTTTGCCTACATGTCCCATAATGGTCCTCCTTAAAGAATATAATATATAATCCCTATAATGACACTCGCAATCGTTCCAAATACAATAACTGGCCCTGCAACACTAAAAAGTTTGGCTCCCATACCAAAAACATAGCCTTCACTCTTATACTCCATAGCCGCACTCACCATAGAGTTTGCAAACCCTGTAATAGGGATAATACTACCTGCACCCGCATAATTCCCTATTTTGTCATAGATATTAAGCGCTGTAAGTACTGTACTTAAAAAAATCAAGGTAATGATCGTCGCACCACTTGCATTGGTTTTGTTTAATCCCATATAAATATAAATGTTATTAAGCACTTCACCAATTGCACAAATAGTCCCTCCTACCCAAAAAGCTCTCCATGAATTTTGTAATACCTTATTCTTGGGGGAGTGCTTATCTACTATGTTTTGATAGTCTTTCTTAAGTGTTGATACATTTTTCATCATTGTCACTCCTTCATCTTATTTACATACACTCAAAAATCCTGGATATACCCAGTAATATAATGCACCTACTAATTTGCCAAGTGCTAGCATTAAAATAATTAAGTGTACGCCTTTTTTTAGTTTAAATCGTCTTTTCATAATGGGGATAACATCTAGTACTTCTGCTATTGCTACTGCCAAACATCCTACAAACATCCCAAATGCTAGTGCAAATAGCCCTATAATAATATTGGGGAGAGGCAAATAAACTTCCCATATATACAGAATGGTCCCTACTGTTATACCCAGTGAAGCAGCTGTTCCTAATGCTAGATAATGACTCCTAATCTTAGGCTTAGTAGCAAGCCTTGGTATAACACCTATCATACTAAGAAAAGATACAATGGCTGTTCCAAACACTACCCCGGTTCCTGCTCCCCAAATGATACTTAGTATTCTAGCTATTACCAGCTTCATTCTAACTGACCTCTTTTTTCTTTAGTTATACTCCCTATGATTGAGTCATCTATCTCCGTCTGATATGCGTTAAGTTCTACCTCTACAGGTGTTGGATCATCTGTTAGTTTCTTGTTTCCTATATGGTTAAAGAAGATAAGCACGCCTAAGGGTAATCCTATGGAATATGGTATAGTAATCCATAACGGATTATCATCTACCTGCCCTGTAAACACCTTATTCAGTATGGTAAATGTCTTAGCCAATGATACATCTGTTTGATAAGCCATAATAGCTACTGTAGCCCCTGCAAAGATAACAATGCATACGCCAATCACTTTAATCCACTCCAGCAAAAGGTTTTCTTTGATAGCCTTTGGTAGATACTGAACAATCACATCCATTTCGCCTACATTAGATACGGTCGCATCTGGAAATTGCTTTGTAATGCCATCAATAATTTCAATTATAGTTATAAGATAATTTGCTTTTCTATCGGGCACTATTTTTTTAACGCAAACCTCTTCTACTTGTTTTTTTATATTTTCCGGTGCACTTACCTCCGCAATATCACTTAGTAATACATCTTTTTTCTTAATGACAGTTGTAGTCTTAAAAGGTCTAACATATATATCCGGCATACTCCGCACTCACCTCACCATTTACAAATAGTCCCTTTTCATACGCCTTATTATGACTCAATTTAGAAAATATATACGTACCAGCTACGACTCCTAATACAGCACATCCGATACTTAATATAATCATTATTCTTTTACTCATAATCTCACCTTTCTTTGGTGTTTTTTCTTTAGTATGGTCATATTTAGCTCATTTCATTTATAAAACTCTCATTTATCTGCAAATAAAAAAAGAACTATGAGTTTCCCCATAATTCTTCCCTAAAATTTCTTAGACATTCGTCTTAGTCTGTTATCATATTACTCTTACCATAAAATAATCCGCCTTCTTTAATAGAAATACTTTTCACTTCTATATCCCCATGAAGTTCACCGCTTTCCATAATCTCTAGTAGCCCTTCACCCTTAATATTCCCCTTAACTACTCCATAAATGATGATGTTATGTGCATAAATATCTCCCACTATATTCGCTCTTTCTCCTATGATTACCTTACTTTGAGAACTAATATCTCCTTTAATCATTCCATCTATTCTTACATCTTTCTCACTTGTTAGATTACCTTCTATTTGAGTATTGCTACCAATCAAGGTATCTATTTCTATGTTACTTACTTTATTTTTTTCTCTATTAAACATTACTATTCCCCCTCTTAAAATAAATGCCTAGGATTTACTGGCACTCCGTTTTCTCTTATTTCAAAATGTAAATGTGAGCCGGTAGAATTACCTGTTGATCCCATTCCTGCAATCTCCTCACCCTTTTCTACTAGATCTCCTTCTTTAACATATAACTTAGAATTATGTGCATATCTTGTTTCTATTCCATTACCATGATCTATGTAGACAACATACCCATATCCATTTGAATATCCAGATTCTATTACTACACCCTTTGCCGCTGCATGAATAGATGTTCCTATACTATTGGCTACATCAATCCCCTTATGCTTCTCTGTGCTCCCTTGATTAAAAGGATTGTTACGATCCCCAAAAGGACTAGTAATAATACCTTCACATGGTTTAAATGTAGGTATATAGAGTTGTTGTTCCTTTATTCTTTCTTCCTTTAGCCTTATTTTTCTAGCCAAAGTAAAATCAACACTCTCTTCTCCTGGAATAAGATAGACTTCCACATCCGCCGCCTCTTCTATAGGTGCAGTCACTACCTTGCTAGCTGATGCCTCTTTCTTAATCGGTCTTTTTTCCTCCTGTATTTTCTCGCCTATCTCCTGTTCTATTTGTGATGCTACCGTCTTGGTTATCACACTTGCTATAGGCGGTTTTTGAGTCATTACTAGCTGTCTACTTACATAGGTATATTTATTATAAAAAAAGCAGGTGCTACTTAATAAAAAAAACAAAATCATTATAATTAGCCCTGTTCCCCACCTAAGCATAGCTCCTGATAAATTAAAAGTTGTTGCAGCCCCACCATTACTTGGTACGATAATTATATTAAATTGTCCTCTTGAATTTTCTTTTTGTACCCACATCACAATACCCCCTACGATTTCTATGACTTTTCTATATAAATGTTTTTCATTTACTTAACAGTGTCCATTGTTATATTTTAACATTTTTTAATATATTTGCAATATTCTATAAACTATTTTTAATATAATTAATTAATCCACTAAAAATAGTGCTTATCATTTCTGATAAGCACTATTTTAAAAGTCAATTATCTACCGCATCCACAAGGTCTTGGATTTGGTCTTTGGCATCCACATCCGCCACATGGTCTTTGGCATCCACATCCGCCGCATGGTCTTTGGCATCCACATGGTCTTTCTGAATTTTCCCAACGTGCACATGCTCCATTAAGATTTTCTACGTCTCTTCTAAGTTGGCAAGCTTTTTTCTCTACTTCTTCAATTTCTCTAACTAATTCTCTAGTGTCACGTTCTACACGTCTAATAGCTTGTTGACAATAATTACGTCTATCACAACCTCCTCTTTCTTCAGAAACTCTTTCTCCACAGCTTCTTTCTTCATAATTTCTTTCACATTCTCTACCATAATTTTCTTGATTACATCCACATGACATATTCAATTCCCCCTTGATTTTAATTTAAAGAATATTAATGCTTCTTCACTACACATAATATGCATTAATCGACAAAAAAGGGACTCATTTTTCAAATTTCTCTCTACTTTTTATTTCATATGTTGTTTTATACCTCTGCAACTCTTGTTTTATAGAGCTTTCCACTGTTGCGTAGATAGAGGTAAACAACAATAAGTACAACCCCTTTTAATATACTACTAATACTAATACTCCACCATATCCCATTGATTCCTAGTAACTCTGGCTTCGAAAGTATATAAGCCATAGGTATTCTAGCCCCTGTTAAAATAATGCTTATAATAGAAGGAATATATGTCCTTCCCAGTCCATTAAATGCCCCCGTTGTTGTAATCTCTATACACATAAATAATTGTGAATATCCTAAAATCTTAAGATATACTTCACCTTGCATAATAGCCTCTGTCTCTGGTATAAACAATGAGAAAATCGGCTTACCAAAGAATATCAATAAGCCTGATGCAAAAATCCCTATGGCTACAGCTAACCCAATGCTTATCTTATAACCTTTTTCAATCCTATCATATTTTTTAGCACCATAGTTTTGTCCCACAAAAGTTCCAAGTGCTGTAGATAATCCACCAGCAGTCATCCATGAAATAGCTTCTATTTGAGAACCTACTTTTTGTACCGCAATAGGTATAGGCCCCCATACAGCAATAATCCTTCCTATCACCATAGAAAACCCTGTAAATAATCCACTTTGTACTGCTGCTGGGAAACCTATCTGACAAATCGTCTTAATCGATTTCATATGTGGTTTAGTAAATATTTCAAGTTTTAAGTACTCTTGTTTTCGTCTTATAATAATGTACACAAAGCATAATGCTACCACCACTTGGGCTGCTACTGTAGCAATTGCTGCACCTAATACACCCATAGCTGGTACAGGTCCTAGTCCTAATATTAAAATGGGATCAAAAACCATATTAAATATCAGTCCTATTGTATTAACAATAAACGGTGTTTTACTATCGCCTAGTCCATTAAAAATAGCTGTAAATACAGGATTTATGAAATAAAACACCATACCTAGTGCCATCACAATCAAGTAAGTTCTAGCCATAGAAATAATTTCTGGGTCTCCTAAATTAAAGAATCCTATCAAACTTTTATTAAATCCTAATAAAAATAAACCATATAATATAGCCAGTACAATATTAATTTGAAGTGCACTGGTTATATAATTCTTTGTGCTTTTTATATCTTTCTCCCCAATACTTTGAGCAACTTTTATCTCTGCTCCAATTTTTGAAATCATGACAAAAGCCATCGCAAGCCATGTGAAAAATCCTGCCGTTCCAACTGCTGCTACAGCACTACTTCCCACTCTTCCAATCCAAATCATATCCGTCATATTATACGCCATTTGTATAAATGATGTGCCCATAATAGGAAGGGATAGTTTAATCAACTTTCCTACCATACTTCCTTGTGTTAAATCAATTCTTTTGTCCATACTGCTCCTCTTTTATCTCTTTTCTTTCTTAGTTTTTATCTCAATTTTTTCAGCTTATCCATTATACCACACTCTAGTTTTTATGAAATGATCATTTTATCTTTACTTCAAGATTTACGCAGCAGCGAAGAACTAATTACAAAAAAATTCAAATATTAACTGAGCATAGTAATGACGCTGAAATCAAATAACAAGGACACTTCAATTCTATCTGTTCTCAACTAATTGTTAATTTATATAGCTTAAAAAGGATATATCAAATGCTTCTAATGCTTTGATACATCCTTTTTAACTTCACTACTTTTCATATTTTTAAATATCTTTTTAGAACTTAAGCATGCCATATTCTTGGCATATACATTGATTCTTTACCCATTTCAGCCCATATGTATTTTAGAAGTAATTCTTGCTTAATTTCTCTTGCCTCCTCATCATCCCATAAGTTATTAGTTTCTTCAGGATCATTTTGCAAATCAAATAGTTGACCATATGTCTGATTATAATACACCGTTAGCTTATAGCGTTCACCTACATAAGTTTTCATATTAACAGTTGTCTCTTCATGTCTATGTTCACAAATAATATGATCTCTTATTTTCTCTTTTTGTGATAACCACACCTGTGACTCATCTAACCCTGTCATTTCATAAGGCTTTTCTATATCCAATAAGCTTAGTAGGGTAGTTGGAATATCTACCAAAGATTGAAGAGAATGATTAACTACCCCCTCCTCGATATTCCCTGTCCATCTTACTATAAGTGGCACTTTAATTAAGTCATCATACATAAAAGGACCCTTGGCAATCAGTCCATGCTGTCCTAAGAAATGTCCATGATCTGTTGTAAATACTACGATAGTCTCTTCACTTAGTCCTAATTCATCTAACTTATCAAGTATTTTACCAATGTACTTATCCATCAGACTAATCATGGCATAATATACTTTTTTATCTTTTTCCAGCAAAGTTGCTTCTACCAAATGACTTTCTAGTCCATGAATGCACATACCACTCTCATCAAATGCTGAAAAATCTGGTGTCTCCTCTTGCGTCATCTTGAAATAAGGTGGATTCTTCTCATGTTCACCTTCTCTTAGCTTAGAAGATGTAATATCTTCCTTATCATACATTGTATCCCAAGGTTCTGGCACGAGATAAGGTGGATGAGGATCAAAGAAACTTGCCCAAATAAAGAAGTTCTCACCCTTTTCTTTGTATTCTTCTAACTTAGCATTCGTTCTTTCTGCAATCCAAGTATCATAATGGTATTCTTCTTTTATTTTCCACTTATGTCTTATACTATTTCTTTCTACATGCCCTGTTGGTTTAACAAAGTAATCCTTCCAGTTCTCACAACCCTGCTCTTCTAGCCACAAGGCATAATGCTGGCCTACATGAGATTCACAAGTATGATTCCTTGCTAATTCTACATGCTTAAAACCATAGAAATCCTGATTAAAGTTCTTCCAGAAATCTAAATCCTGTAATATCGGATAGGCTTCTAAAGAGGGATACTCCTTACTTCCTCTTAATTGCTGAAAATGTGCCTTACCAATCAGTGCTGTTTCATAGCCTTCTTCTTGAAGGACTTTCCCTATGGTTAATTCATCTTCTCTTAGCTTCGTTCCCAATGTCCATGCACCATGCTGACTTGGATATTTACCCGTTATCAGGCTACATCTAGTTGGGGTACAAGTGGGATTCACCGTATATGCCCTATCAAAACACATTCCTTTATTGACTAGCCTATCTAAGTTAGGTGTTTGAATCTCTGAATTAAATTTTCCAATTGTATTATAGTGCTGTTGGTCACTTGTTATCAGTAGTATATTAGGTTTTTTCATTTAAACATTCTCCCTATTTTATATATACATTTTTCACTTTATATGTACAAATTTCTAAAAGCTTGTTTGCCTTTACTTTTAACACCTACAAGTCCAATCTGACCTTTTCCTGTAACTGCTTCACACTTCCCATCTACTGTTGGATTTACATATTGATTGAACCAATTGGTTAACCTGCCACGTAATTCTACTAAAATTTCTTTATAATTTTCTTCATCTATCAGATTTATCTTTTCATCAGGATCTTGTATCAAATGGTAAAGTTCATGAGGTCCATAAGGATACCGATGAATATACTTCCAGTCTTTTGT
>JAVVPO010000033.1:23496-24577 GCA_036655715.1 Cellulosilyticaceae bacterium
GTATCATACATATTCATGGGGAATGTACCATTTCCCTTACCATATATACCATGATGCCCCATACTCATACCATTGTCTCCTGTAAAGATAATGAGTGTGTTCTCCAATACGCCTTCTTGCTCTAAAGTATCTAGTAAGCTTCCTATACTTTTATCCATAGCTGTAATAGCCGTATAATACCCTTGAAGGTATTCCCTATGTAATTTTCTATGCTCTTCATCAGTTTTTCCCTTCACATCTCCCCATGGATGTAACACATCACAGGGTACTGACTCAAAAGGACATTCCTCATATAACTTATAAACTTCTGATGGATGCTGCTCTTTGTTCCATGGTGCATGAGGTGCTGTATAATGCACACTTAGATAAAATGGCTTTTCTTTATCCCTTTCACTTGAGATAAACTTATTTGCTTCTTCCGTTATATAGTCTGTGATATAAGTCTCTTTGTTCATCACAAACTTGCCGTCTTCTAAGACAATAGGATAATAATAGTTATCTCCCCCCATAGCCATAGTTCTCCAATAGGAGAAACCACCTTGTGGATTACCACTGTCTCCCAAATGCCATTTTCCCACCAATCCACACTCATATCCTTGTTCATTTAGTATCTCTGTAAATAATTTATGTCCTTTAAGATATTGCACACCTACATCTTGTTTGATTTGCTTTTTCGGCCAGTCATATTCCCAGCCACTATTCTCTTCGTATAGTTTGGCCTTTAATTTCTCATCTATTTCACATTCACTCATATGACCTTTATGTATCCAGTCATGTACTCCATGCTGTGAAGGAATCTTCCCAGTAAATAAGGATGCTCTAGCTGGCGAACATACAGGTGAGGTACAAAAGAAGTTTTCGAACCTTATACCATTCTCAGCTAATCTATCTAAATGAGGTGTAATAATTTCCTTATTCCCACTACAACCCATAGCCCAGTGGCCATGATCATCTGACATAATAAGTAGTACATTTGTTTTTTTATTATCCACATTACTTTCTCCCTTATATTTTTCTTATTGAAAATATATCATAATAAATCATGCTATTAAGAAAAAGGAAATTAGTAAGTAATATTCTC